>JARJMV020000128.1 GCA_029335935.2 bacterium | reverse complement strand
GCGGCGTCTGCCCTGCTCTATATCGGTGGGCAGATTATCCGCACGATTGAATGGTTCTTGCCGTGGGCGGCGGGTGTGGGCGTCGCGCTGATCCTGGCAGGGCTGTTTGTAGAGATGCGCAAAAGCGGCAAGCCGAAACCGATAGTGAACGACGCCGCTGCGACCGAGACGCAACCGTCCGCCCAAGCGCAGGAGAAACAATGAACCGTTGGGTACGGCTCGGTATCGCGATACTGGCGCTGGCGATACTGGCGCGTGTGGGCTTGGGCGTCTTCACGGTTGGGCTGCGTGTGCTGCTGGCGCTGTTCCCGATAGTGATTCTGGTCGGCGCAGGGTTCGTGGTGTACGGGCTGTATCGGAACTGGCTGCGCCGCGCTAAGCTGCGCGCGCGCGATTATCGAGAGATGTTGGACGATTGAGATGAGCGAGCTTGCTGCAATGTGGCGATTCACGCGCTTGCGCCTCGCGCAGGCGATTGAGGGGCTGACGGATGCGCAGCTCAACTGGCGGATGTTCACAAAGGCGCACTCCATCGTGGAGTATCTTTACCATGTGGCAGGCGGCGAGCTCTATTGGGCGCATCATCTGGGCGGTTGGCAGCCTGCCGACGCATTCGAGGCAGGCGTATTGGCGTGCATCACCGACTCGTTTCTGAACGAGAAGCCGTTCCCGATGCCCGACGCGGCGTGCAACGCGGAATCGGTGGCGCGCGCGTTGGAGTTGGCGTATGTGCAGTTCGCGCCGCTGATTGAGTCGCCCACGGCGGAGCAGTTGAATAAGCCCGCGCGTAGCCCGATTGGCGACGCGATTACAGGGCGCGAAGGGCTAATCCGCGCGGCGCAGCATGGCGCGTATCACACGGGTCAAATCTGGCTGATGCGCATGCACCCTGAGTTTCCGAATTCGTAGCCATCCCCTCTCCCACTCTCGGGGAGAGGGGCGCGTTTTTACTCCTCTTGCCCTTCGTACTTCTCTTTGAGGGCTTGCACCACGGCGGGGTCGGCGAGGGTGGTGGTGTCGCCGAGCGCGCGCCCTTCTGCGATATCGCGCAGCAGGCGGCGCATAATCTTGCCGCTGCGGGTCTTGGGCAGCTCCGCCGTGAAGATTATCTGGTCAGGTCGGGCGATGGCGCCGATTTTCTGCGCCACATGTTGCTTGAGTGTGTTTTGCAGGGCTTCGTCTGCTGTGTAGCCTTCCTTCACAATCACGAACGCCGCCACGCCTTGCCCCTTAATTTCATGGTGGATACCAATAACAGCCGCCTCGGCGACGGCGGGGTGGTCTACCAGTGCGCTTTCCACCTCCATCGTGCTGAGTCGGTGTCCGGATACATTGATTACATCGTCCACGCGTCCGAGCAGCCAAAAGTAGCCGTCATCATCTTGGCGTGCGCCGTCGCCCGTGAAGTAGCGTCCCTCGAACTTACTCCAGTAGGTCTGCACGAAGCGTTCGGGGTCGCCCCACAGCCCGCGCGTCATCGACGGCCACGGTTGCGTAATGACCAGGTAGCCGCCGTGATTGGCGTCCACGGGCTGCCCTTGATCGTTCAGGATGGCGGCGGCGATACCTGGGAAGGGTCTTGTGGCGGAGCCGGGCTTAGTGGTCGTGATTCCGGGGAGGGGGGTAATCATAATCGCGCCTGTTTCGGTTTGCCACCATGTGTCTACGATGGGGCATCGTCCGCCGCCGATGTGTTCGTGGTACCACATCCACGCTTCGGGGTTGATGGGTTCGCCCACGCTGCCGAGCAGGCGCAGGCTACTCAGGTCGTGCTTTTGGGGGTACTGCTCGCCCCACTTCATGAACGCGCGGATGGCGGTCGGCGCGGTATAGAGGATGGTCGCGCGGTACTTCTCCACGATTGCCCAGAAACGGTCGCGGTCGGGGTAGTCGGGCGCGCCCTCGTAGAGGATACAGGTCGCGCCGTTCGACAGCGGTCCGTACACGATATAACTATGCCCGGTCACCCAGCCGACATCGGCGGTACACCAGTAGATATCCTCGTCTTTGAGGTCGAACACCCACTTTGCGGTGAGCGTGACGCCCGTCATGTAGCCGCCTGTGGTGTGCATAATCCCTTTAGGTTTGCCTGTGGAGCCTGAGGTGTAGAGCAGGTAGAGCAGGTCTTCGCTGTCCATCGGCTCGGGGGGGCAAGTGAGGGGGGCGTCGCGCGTGAGGTCGTGCCACCAGTGGTCGCGCCCGTCCTGCATATTCACGGTGTAGTCGCCGCCGATGCGCTGGTAGACGATGACGGTCTCGATACTGGGGGTATGGCGCAGGGCGTCGTCGGCGTTGCGTTTGAGCGGCACGATGTTGCCGCGTCGCCAGCCGCCGTCAGCTGTGACGAGCGCTTTCGCTTGCGCGTCGTTGATGCGGTCTGCCAGAGCCTCCGCGCTGAAGCCGCCGAACACAACCGAGTGCGGCGCGCCGATACGGGCGCATGCCAACATTGCGATGACTGCTTCGGGGATCATCGGCATGTAGATACACACACGGTCGCCTTTCCGCACGCCGAGCGACTTGAGCGCGCTGGCGAACTGCTGAACCTCGCGGTGCAGGTCGCCGTAGGTCAGCACGCGCGTATCGCCCGGCTCGCCTTCCCAAATCAGCGCGGCTTTATTGCGTCGCCAAGTGCGCACATGGCGATCCACGCAGTTGTGGCAAGCGTTCAGTTTGCCCCCGACGAACCACTTCGCGTAGGGCGGCTGCCACTCCAGCGGGGTCTGCCACGGCTCGAACCACTCCAATAACTGCTCCGCTTGCTGCGCCCAGAACGCCACAAAGTCCTGCGCCGCTCGCTCATAGATGGTCGGGTCGTTAATATTCGCCTGCTGTCGGAACGCCTCAGAGGGCGGGAAAGTGCGCGTCTCTTGCAAGAGCGCATCGATTGCAGTCGGTTGCATCGTCGTCGCCTCCTTCACGGGAGAGTTTCGCGCTCGGTTGCGATTTTCCTGCAGGCTGGGCGAGGCACACTGCACTGTAGCACGGACAAGAATGTCCGTGCTACGGTCAGCCTTTCAACGCCTCTGCGCCGCCGACCACTTCGGCAATCTCTTTTGTAATCGCGGCTTGGCGCAGGCGGTTCATGGTGAGCGTAAGCTCTTGGATCATCTTGCCCGCGTTGTCGCTTGCCATCGACATGGCGGTCATGCGTGCGCCGTGTTCACTCGCGCTGGCTTCCAGTAGCGCTTGCAACACTTCGGTCAGCAGATAGCGCGGGAGCAGGCGTTGGAGCAGCTCTTCTGCTGACGGCTCAAACGCGAAGTCGTATTTTGCGCCGTCCTCCTCGCCTGCGGGCGGCTCGATGGGCAGCAGGGGCAAGAGAGTGGGGCGCTGCGTTACGGGGTTGATGAACTGCGAATAGATGAGGTAGACGCGATCCACCGCGCCGTTGACGAACATCTCCTGCACGGCGTCGGCGACGGCGCGGGCATCTTCCAGCCCTGCGCCTGCGGTGGGCATCGAGCGGTAGAGCGCGATGTTGTAGCCGCGCTTGCTGAAGAACTGATAGCCCCGTCGCCCGACGCAGATGAGCTGCACCTGTTCGGGGCGCAGTTGCATATCGCGCAGGGCGTTCTGCTGTGCGCGGATGAGGTTCATGTTGTACGAGCCGCACAGCCCGCGATCGGAAGTTGCCAGCACAAACCCATAGGTGCGCGGCTCGCGCTTTTGCAGCAGGGGATGGTCGGGCAGCTCGCCGGCGCGTCCGAGCTCTTGGAGTACATCGTGCATGCGCTGGGCGTAGGGTCGCGCCGCCAGCACGCGGTCTTGCGCACGGCGTAAGCGCGCTGCCGAGACCAACTTCATTGCCCGCGTAATCTGCTGGATGCTCTTCGCGGCGCGGATGCGCGCCCGCATGCCTCGCAGCGTTCTCATGCCAGCCCGTTCTCCTGGATAAACTTCGCTTTATATTCCTCAATCGCCGCGCGTAGCGTGCGCTCGGTATCCTCGTCGAGCTTCTTCTCACGCCGAATTTTCTCGCCGAGTTCGGGGTACTTCTCGCGCATGTAGGGGTGGAAGCCCTCCTCGAACGCCCGCACCTTCTCGACAGGGATGTCGTCAAGGTAGCCCTGCGTGCCTGCGAAGATAATCATCACCTGCTCTTCGACGGGCATCGGCACAAACTGGGGCTGTTTGAGGACCTCCTGCAGGCGCAGTCCGCGCGCGAGCTGCAGCTGCGTGGCGCGGTCCAAGTCGGAGGCGAACTGCGCGAACGCCTGCACCTCGCGGAACTGCGCCATGTCCAGGCGCAAGCGCCCTGCGACCTGCTTCATGGCGCGGATTTGCGCGTCGCCGCCCACGCGACTGACCGAGATACCCACATTAATCGCAGGGCGGATACCTGCGTAGAACAGGCTCGGCTCCAAGTAAATCTGCCCGTCGGTAATGGAGATGACATTCGTGGGGATGTACGCCGACACATCGCCCGCTTGGGTCTCGATGATAGGTAGCGCGGTGAGCGAGCCGCCGCCGCGCTCGTCGGACATCTTGGCGGCGCGCTCCAGCAGACGCGAGTGCAAGTAGAACACATCGCCCGGATACGCCTCGCGCCCTGGCGGACGGCGTAGCAGCAGCGACACAGCGCGATACGCCTGCGCGTGCTTCGAAAGGTCGTCGTACACCACCAGCGCGTGCATGCCGTTGTCGCGGAAGTATTCGCCCATCGCGCAGCCCGCGTAGGGCGCGAGGTATTGCAGACTGTTCGGGTCGCTCGCGGACGCCACCACCACAATCGAATATTCCATCGCGCCGTAGCGTTCCAGCGTATCCACGAACCGCGCGACCGCCGCCATCTTCTGACCCACCGCCACATAGATACAATACACAGGCGAGTCGGTCTGATGAGTCTGCTTCTGATTGATGAAGGTGTCCATCACGATAGCGGTTTTGCCTGTGGAGCGGTCGCCGATGATAAGCTCGCGCTGCCCGCGTCCGATGGGAATCATCGCGTCGATGGCTTTG
>JARJMV020000120.1 GCA_029335935.2 bacterium | reverse complement strand
GCGGCGTGCCCGCTCAGGCAACGGCGACGCGCGAGGCTTCGAATAGCTGGATCTCGCGCACGGTCTTCTCGACCAAATCGGTTTCCAGCGCTAAGCAGGGGTAGCCGTAGTACTCGGCAGGCGCGAGTTCCACCTGCTGCTCGCTGAGGATTGCCTTGCCCGGCTGCCCAGTGAACAATAGCAGTCCGAACCGATGCATCGCGCGGGGCGAGAGCAGCGAGAGCTCAAGGCGTTCGGGCGTGTGGGTAAGCTTATAGCGAAGGTTCAATCGCGCCTGCAGCCACTGCGTCAGCGCATGGGCGGTATGCCACTCGGCGTTGTGGTAGCGGGCGCGTCCGAGTAGGCGCATCAGCGCGTCCGCTTGCGCTTGAGACTCCAGCACCGACGGGCGCACGGTGATATGAAATGTGCCGTGAACTTGCACGGCTTGCTCCAATAGGTAGTTCGCCTGTGTGGGGCTGACCCATTCGATGGGGCGGTAGGCAATCAGGGGCATGCTGAAAAGGCGGTACGGTTCGCTCGGTCGGGCGGGGTTGGGCGGTCGGAAGGGGTGCGCCGTGCCGAAGGTGAAGCCGCTCGCTTGGGGATGGTAGCCTCCGCGCCCCAGCTCGCTCTGCAGCTGCGCCTGCTCCGCGTAGTGATAGAGTTGGGTGGCGCCACGCCATGCTAACTCTTCCACTTGTA
The DNA here is from genome assembly GCA_029335935.2 of bacterium. GTDB lineage: Bacteria > Armatimonadota > Fimbriimonadia > Fimbriimonadales > GBS-DC > GBS-DC. The sequence goes on along the minus strand of JARJMV020000120.1, from coordinate 3,127 downwards.
CGGCGGTAATCGCCCGCACGCCCGTGAAGCGACGCAAGTTATCCACTTGCCCTTGCAGCGTGCTGGCGCGACAAAACGACTCGCTATCAGGTTGGAAGCGTATGCCGATTTCATGCTCGCGCTTGGTCAGGTCGCGATAGAAGTTGGTGGGGTGGATGGCTTCCGTGAGGCACCAAGTGGCGCGCACGCCTGTAAGCGTCAGCAGGTGGTTGAGCGGCGTCTCGTAGTCGGCGCATTCGGCGTCGGACGCAATGCTCAGCACGCTCACGGCGGGGGCAAACTTGGGATAGTACCAGAACATCGGCGTGACCTCGCCGCGCTGCTGTCCTGCCCACAGAACGGCGCGTATGAGGCTCTCCATCCACCAATCGCCGATCGGCTTGGCAAAGCAGAGTTGGTGTTCCTCGCATGGTACGCGGTCGAGATACCAGTCTAATCGTGTGGCGTCTTCTGTGCGGAGCGTGGCGGTCTCGTCGTGCGGGGCGTCGGGAGGCAGTACCGCAGGTTCGCTTACGGGTCGTCCGATCTGCAGGCGCGTGAGTGTCTCGCCCAGATGCACGGCGTAGAGTATCGCATGTCCTGCGCCGACGGCGCGGTGGGTGAGGGCAGGCAGTTCGGTGTCGCGCCCGTGCGGGTCGAGCCAGCGCGCCCAGATGTCGGTGGCGTCTTGCGCCTCCACCGCCGCGCCGCCGAAACCGTGCATCAGCCCCCACTCGCGCAGGAACACAGGGTTCTCGCGTTCGGAGTAGGCGTACCCCTCGCTGAGGTGCATCGGCGCGCCGTTGGGCAACAGTTTCGGCGCGACGCCCAGCAGGTCGGGCGCGTCGCACGGGCTACCTATCGCAATCCACACGCCGCCGCCCTCCAGAAACTGCTGCAACGCGAAGCGCGTCTCATCGCCGAACACGCCGCGCCCAACGGTAATCAGCACGCTTAGGTAGGGCAACCGCAGCGGCAACTCCGCTGGCAACAGCCAATCGATGAGGAAGCCTGCATGCGCCAATCGGTAGCATGCAAACATCTCGTACATCGGCGCGTTCAAAGGTACAACGCCGCCGCCCAATCGTCCCGTCGCGCCCATCGGACATACGCCCACGCGCGTCCACCGCCAAGTGGCGTTCATCACTCTAAAGAATTATCGGCGCGATGATGAGAAAATTAAATGCAACCGAGCGGCTCACACCCTATCTAACGACTGTTTCAGGTCCAGCACCAAGTCTTCGGGATGCTCCACGCCGACGGAGAGGCGTATTAGTGCGTCGGTGATTCCGAAGGCGCGTTGGGTCTCCTTGGGCATATCGGCGTGGGTCATCGTCGCGGGATGCTCCGCCAGCGATTCGGTGCTGCCCAAGCTCACAGCGAGCTTGATGAGCTTCAAGGCGTTCAGCAGCCGAAACGCTTCCGCCTCGCCGCCGACCACCTCGAACGAGATCATACCGCCGGGCGCGAGGCACTGCTTGCGGTACAGCGCGAACTGCGGATGCTCCTCGCGCAAGTGCCCCAAGTAATACACCTTCTGCACTTTGGGGTGGTCGGCTAAGAAGTCGGCGACATAGCGCGCATTCTTCATCTGCGCGGTCATCCGCAGTTTAAGCGTCTCCATGCTACGCAGCAGCAGCCAGCCCGTCCACGGACCCGCCATCGTGCCCAAGAAAGTGCGGAGGGTCTTCACGGGGGCGAGTTTCTGTTTGCTGCCCAAGCACGCGCCTGCAATCAGGTCGCTATGCCCGCCGATATACTTCGTGGCGGAATACAGCACGAGATCCGCGCCATGCTTTAGCGGATGTTGCCACAGGGGGCCCAGAAAGGTGTTATCCACCGCCACGACCACTTCGCGTCCTTGAAGGGCGTATCGCTTCGCCAACTGGCTGCAGAACTCGATGTCCACCAGCGCGTTGGTGGGGTTGGCAGGCGTTTCAATATAAATCATCGCCAATCGGTCGCGCAGGGGGCTATTCGCCAAGATGGCTTCCACCTGTTCGTTGGGCACGCCTGCAGGAAACGCCAGCGCATGGATGCCGAATTGGCTCAACACGCTCCGAAACAGATGGTCTGTGCCGCCGTAGAGCGGTTCGTTGTGGAAAATCAGGTCGCCCGGACGCACATACGCCAGCACAGTGGTAGCAATCGCCGCCATGCCGCTCTCGAACACCGCGCCGTCTTCCGCCTCGTCCCACAAACACAGACGGTCTTCCAAAATCTCCAGGTCGGGATTGTTGATACGGCTGTAGATTAAGCCAATCTCCTCATTCGGGCGCGGTGGGCGCAGTCCGTAGGCGAGTTCGAAGAACGCCTTGCCCTCCTCCGCCGTCTTGAACACGAAAGTCGAGGTTTGAAAGATAGGGCACTTAATCGCGCCTTCCGAGAGCTCGGGTTTGTAGCCGTAGCCCATCATCAGGCTTTCGGGATGTAGCGGCACGCCGTCGATGTAGCCTTCTGGTCTTCGTTCCGTCATCGTCGACCTCGCAACGCACGCTTATTGTACCCCAACAAGAGTAGTGGGGATTTATTCGATGCGTAGCCGCATTCTTGTTGACCACTCGTCGGCGGGGACGCCGACGGTACGGGTGATGAGTAAGCGGCGTCGCGTCAGCTTCTCGATGCCGAAGAAAAACGGCGAGATGCTATGAGGTTTGTCGTCGTCGGGGACGCCGACGCTACGAGGTGATGAGGTGTGTCGTCGGCGGGGACGCCGACGCTACGACGCCAAGAATAGCGTCCTGAGTAGGAGATTGGTGATGCGGCTCACATCAATGGTGTTTTGCCAGGGATGGGCACGGGGTCTTGCGCTGCTGGCGAGTCGTAGTCGATAGCCGTCACGCGCTCCAATAGGTTGAGTTTGGAGTTCATGGCTGCGTCCCATGTGACCACTTTGCCAGTGTACGCCGACATGCGCCCCATAATCGCTGTGAGTGTGCTTTCGGCGATTGTGCGCGTTTCGTTGATTGGGGCGCCCTTGCGGAGGCTTTCAATCAGCACGCGATGCTCTTCCACATAGGGGTTGAGCCACTGCTTGCCCGGCTCCCAAGTCTCCTTACCGCGCACATAGAAGTTGGTGAACTGTTCCAGCAGCGCAGTGCCTTCAGAGCCGACCACGAGGTTCGACACGCGGTAGGCGGTGTTGTCC
>JARJMV020000093.1 GCA_029335935.2 bacterium | reverse complement strand
GCTGTGGCTCCAACGCTTTCCAGAGTTGGAGCTGCTCATCCCCAGCCACGAGCTGCAGAAGCGCGTGGCGGCGTTGGGCGCACAAATCACTCGCGACTATGCGAACTGCCCGCCGCTACTGGTGGGCGTGCTGAAAGGCTCGCTGCTGTTTTTGGCAGACCTGCTCCGCGCTATCCCGCTCAACATCTCCTATGACCTCGTTGCGGTCTCGAGCTACGGCGTAGAGACAACCTCCACAGGGCAAGTACGCCTGCTCAAAGACCTCGACTCGCCCATCGAGAACCGCCATGTGCTGCTGGTGGAAGACATCTACGACACAGGGCTGACGCTGGGCTACCTGTTAGATTTGTTGCAACAGCGCGAACCGCTGAGCTTGCGCGTCTGCACCCTGCTCAGCAAACCCGAGCGCCGTCAAGTTTCGGTTCCCATCGCCTACTGTGGCTTCGAAATCCCCGACCGATTCGTGGTCGGCTACGGACTCGATTATGCCGAGCAGTATCGGAACCTCCCGTTTATCGCTGCGCTGAACCAGTAGCGACGCTCGAAGGGCTGTCGGACGGCAACGCGCTTGCTGTGCCCACTGCCGCCACAGCGCGGTCATACAACAACGGGCGGTAATAGGGGTTCCGCCACACCAAACGCAGCGCACAGTTCAACGACTCGTCGTCGCCCTCCAAGTAGTCCACCACGCCATATTCTGCCATGAAGTTCATCCCCTCATAGAACACCTGATACGGGTCGTGGAGACTGTTGACATAGAGGTCGAGGAGGCGTTGCTTCTGGGCGCGTGTCAGCGTTTCGGGGCGATAGCCCCCCGATTCGACCCACTGGCGGAAGCGCGGCAACCGCCCGAAGATAATCGTTTGATGCACATGCGAGCGGATGAACACGCGCCGACTGGCGATAAAGAGGGCGCGCGCCGCCTCCTGTTTCTGCGAGGCGATGCTAACGGCGTAGAGATATTCGCCCAACGGCGTATGCGTACTGCAAGTGCCGCCGCCCGTATCAAGGAACCAGTTTTCGCGGATCTGCTCCGCGTTCAGATAGATGACCATGCTATAGCCATAGATGCGCCCATCGTACTCGGCAACCAGGAAACCCTCTGGGTGATGATGCAGCCACGCCTCGAAATAATCGCGGGTGAGCGCCGCGTTGCCGAACAGGCGATCGAGCGACTCGATGCGCTCCAAATCAGAGCTATCTGCCTGCCTGACCAAAAATAAACCTACCGATATCGTCATAGGACCTCCGTTCTACAGGAATAAAAGAACAGAACATGCGATGGCGTACGAACGCCGTCAGATTTGGCAGTTTCGTGGTCTATCTTTTGTATGCGGGACTGCGGTTCACAGATGTTCCCTTTCGAGATGGCCTACACGCGCTCGTCGTCCGTTGGTCGAATTATAGCACAGAAACGCCCCCGATTAGTCGCCGTTGTTCCCCAAATGTGCAAGCGAACATCAGGAAAAATCATCTCTTTCCGCAGAGGGTTTCAGTTTGTCGCGTGCAAACTGAGCTATAATAGATGTGGTGACGCATTTATGCATCTGTGGAGCGACTATTCGTGCGTGGATGACTTAGTGCTACGGGCGCAGCAGGGCGACGAGCAGGCCTCTGAGCAGGTGATTGCCCTGTTCCGTCCACTCGCGCAGAGTGTGGCAGGACGGTTCTTCTTGCCGTGTTATGACTCGGAAGATGTGAACCAGGTAGCCCTGCTGGGCTTATGGCGGGCAGTCCAGTGTTTCGACCCGAAGCGTCAAACGAGTTTTGTGGCGTTCGCGCGTGTGTGCATTCGCCGCCAAATCCTCTCCGAGCTTAAGCGCGCGCAGCGGTGGAACCTGCCCACTTTCAGCCTGTCCGATACACCCGAGAACCAACATAGTTGGCTGGAGCGTCTCGCAGACCCCTCGCAAGACTTGATTGAACAGCTCTGCGAACGCGAGGCATCGGCGCAGCGTCAGGCGTTCCTCGACACACGCCTCAGCCCGTTGGAGGCGCAGGTGATTGCGCTGTATCAGCAGAAACTGACCTATCGGCAGATTGCTGAGCGGTTGGGGTGTTCGCTCAAAGCGGTCGATAACGCGCTGGCGCGCATCAAGCGCAAGGCGCGTCGCGGCTAAGGCGATTCGTCGGCTGGGGGGGCGGGCGCGGGCGCGACCTTCACTGTGACCTTCGCCTGCACAGGGCGTCCCTCGCTATCGTAGGCGGTCAGCATGTAGGTGGTCGTGGCGGTGGGCGTAACGGGTAGCTCGCCCTGCTTCGGGTCTACGCGCCCGATGCCGTTGTCGAGCTCCACGCGCACCGCGTTCACGACTTCCCAGCGCAGTATCGCACTCTCGCCGACAGTTATCTGCTCGGGCTGCACCGTGAAGCTCAAGACCTGCGCCTGCGACGGGTCGATCACTTCCACCTTGATTTTTTTGCTGACTGCCATCCCCATCGCGTTGCGGGCGATTAGTTCGTATTCGGTGGTGCGCGAAGGACGATGCTCAAAGCCCGGCATGGCAGGGTCTAACTTCTGCCCTCCGGGCGGGGTGAGGATTAGTTCGGTGGCATTTTGCACCTGCCAGCGCAGCAGCACCGACTCGCCGCGCTTGATTTGGTCAGGCTCCGCGTAGAACTTCGTAATCATGGGCGCAGGCGGCTCAGGCGCGTTCTGCACAATCACCACCACCTCGCGTATCTGCTCGCCGTAGCGGTTGCGCGCGATCAGCCGATAGGTGGTGGTGGTCTGCGGCTGCACCTGCACGGAACGCTGATTGTTCGGGGCTAACTCTCCTAAAATAGTCTCTATCAGCACGCTCTCGGCGTTGAGCACACTCCAGCTGAGCGTGGTTGTCTCGCCAGCGGTAATCTGCGCGGGCATCTCGATAAACTCTTCCACCTTCACGGGCAGCGGTCGCGTGTACGCCCACAGGGCCAGCAGCGCGAGCAGCACCCCCACGAAGCCCAAGATGAGCGGGCTGACCACGCCGCGCCGCTCCAACTGCGCCTGCACGGAGGCGGAGCGGAGCGGGTCTTCCACGCTGCGTGCGGTCGCCGTGAAGCTGAACAGGGCTGGGTTCGCCAGAATCGGCATACGGCGTGGCTGCGCGTACACAAGTACCTGCTGCGTCTCCCCCGGCGCCAGCGGCACGCGCTCGCGCTCCAGCTCGAACACCACCTCATCTTCGATGTCGGAAACATTCAGCTGCACTGTCTGCTCGGTGTTGCCGTAGTTGGAGAGGGTCAGCTCGTAAGGCGCGCGTTTGCGTAGGGGCGAGGCGAGATTGCGCTTCGGCGCAATCTCGATTGTAAGCATGCTGTAGGGGCGTATTAC
>JARJMV020000090.1 GCA_029335935.2 bacterium | reverse complement strand
ACCGCGCAGCCCTTGCTGCGCTCTCGCCTGCCCGAAACAGATTGTCAGTCCAATCCACAAGAATCGCTTCATGCCCCTATTATACATCGAATTTCGTCGCCGAGCGAGAAAATCGTAGCTTGGACATTCTTGTCCAAGCCCACCCTGTCGGCGGGACGCGGACGCCCCAGTAGCTTGGACATTCGTGTCCAAGCCCACCCTGTCGGCGGGACGCCGGCGGTACGGTAGGTGGCTTCGCGCTGTTTGGACACATAATCTGTACCCTTGTTGGGGAGGGGGCTACATGCATTGCCTGCGTCAGGTATAATCGAGCCGCCATGCCAAGCGACTACTTGCCGTTGCTAATACTCTTCGCGATTGCTGCAGTGATTGCGGCGGTGATGGTGGGCGGCTCGTGGCTGCTGGGTCCGAAACGCCCCTCGCCTGCGAAAGGTTCGCCCTACGAGTGTGGCATCACCCCTGTCGGCAGCGCACGCGAGCGGTTCCCCATCCACTTCTACCTGACGGCGATGCTCTTTATCATCTTCGATGTGGAGATTGCGTTCTTGTACCCGTTCTTTGTGGCGTTGCGCGACATGCCCGACGATGTGCGCGGCTTCGCGATAGGCGTGGTGGGCGCGTTCACCTTCTTGCTGCTGGTGAGCTTCCTCTACGAGTGGAAAAAGGGCGCGCTGGACTGGGAAGACCCTGTGGAACATCGGCGTCTGAAGCCTGCGCCGTCGCCTGCGATGGAAACGCCCGAACCTGCGCTATCAGGAGAGAGCCGATGAGCGAGCGAACTGAGTACCAGAAAATCGCCGCCCAATACCCCGACGCCATCGAGGAGGTCTACGAGTTCCGCGGCGACACCTGGCTCTATGTAAACAAGGGGCGATTGCTCGAGGTCTGCCGCCTCCTGCGCGACGACCGCGAGTTGAGCTACTTGTACATCAGTGATGTCACTGCTATCGACTGGCTGCCCCACTGGGAGCAAGGCGAGAAGCCCAAGCGCTTCGAAGTGGTCTACAACCTCTACTCGCCTGTGAGCTTTCGGCGTATCTTCTTGAAGGTGCGCGTCGATGAGGGCGAGGCGGTACCCTCGGTCACAGGTATCTGGGACGGTGCGAGCTACCCCGAACGCGAGGTGTACGACCTGTTCGGCATCCCGTTCGAGGGGCATCCAAACCTCAAGCGCATCCTCATGCCCGACGACTGGGTAGGACATCCCTTGCGCAAGGACTTCCCGCTCGGTGGCGAGGAAATCCCCTTCGCACAGGGCACCTGGGGACCCTCCATCGAGGACAAAACACACCCCCACGCAGGGGAGTCGTTCGAAGGTCTAACAGGCTCCGAACCTGTGAGTGGACGCTAAATAATTGGCAGGAGATTCTGAAGCCTTAGCGAATATACACTTGCGCAGGAGGTGTGTATCATGGCTAATGGAAGCGGGAGCTACAATCCGACGCTCATTCTGATACTCGGCATACTCAGTATCGTTGTCTGTGGACCGTTAGGTATTGCGGCGTGGGTTATGGGCAACAACGCGCTGAAGGAGTTAGATCAGGGTTTCGGCGACCCGAACTCGCGCGGGTTGATTAATGCGGGGCGCATTCTGGGGATGATTGGCGTTGCGCTGACAGTGATTGCCTGCGTCGCTTGGGCGGCGTTCATGGCGGTTTTCGGCGTTGCGGGCTTGCAATCGGCTCCGTAGGCGGCTATCCCTCAGGCGTCTCCACAATCAGCGTTACGGGACCGTCGTTTTGCAGGCGCACCTGCATCTGTGCGCCGTAGACGCCAGTCTGCACGGAGACGCCCTCCTCGCGCAGCGCGGCGCAGAACTGCTCGTAGAGCGTTTGCCCATGCTCGTAGGGCGCGGAGTCGGTGAAGCTGGGGCGTCTGCCTTTGCGACAGTCGCCGTAGAGCGTGAAGTTGGAGACCACCAGCACCGCGCCGCCGATGTCCTGTACGGATAGATTGAGCTTACCTGCTTCATCTTCGAAGAAGCGCAGGCGCGCGATTTTGTGAGCAAGCCACTGAGCATGTTCAGCAGTGTCGGCTTGGTGTACGCCAAGCAGTACCAGCGCGCCCTGTTCGATACGCGCCACGATACGCTCCTCCACCTCCACCTCCGCCCACCTAACTCTTTGGATTACGGCTCGCATCCCTGCGTTTGCCCTCCATCGGTCGAGAGATTGCCAGCACATTTTCCAGCGAGTTGAGCTTTGCCGTGATAGTGCGCAGCTCCTGTGCGCTTCGAGCGCGGATTACGAGGTGGATCAGCGCGGTGAGTCTGTTGGTACGGTCCACGCGCACATCTTCGATATTGATATTCCAGCTGCTTAGGATGGTGGTGATGTCCGCCAGCACGCCGGGTCGGTCGAGCGTTTCGAAGCGCAGGGCGACGGGATAGGCATGGTCTTTTTGGGGGATCCACTCGATGTTCATAATCCGTTCGGGTTCTTTCTCTTCGAGGGCGCGCAGGTTGGGGCAGGAGGCGCGATGCACCACGATTCCGCGTCCGCGCGAGATGTAGCCGCGCAGTTCGTCGCCGGGCAGGGGATAGCAGCAGGTAGCGCGTCGGGTCATGTAGCCGTCGGCGTCTTCAATCTGTATGGCGCGGATTTCGCGACTTGGGGGGGTGGGCGCAGGTGTCGGTTCGGCAGCAGGCGTGCTCGGCACCAGCGCACGCAATCGTTGGACGACCGCTGGCACGCTGGTCAGCCCCTCGCCGATGCTGGCGTACAGGTCGTCTTCTGTGCGGAAGTTGAGCGCTTTCAAGATCTCTGGCAGGACTTCCTTGAACTGCGGGGTGGCGATACGCAAGCGTGTCAGCTCGCGTTCCATCTGTCCGCGCCCGTGTTGGATGAACTCGGCGCGGCGCACCTCACGGAAGTAGGCGCGTATCTTGCTCCGCGCGCTGGAGGTGCGCACGATGCCGAGCCAGTCGTAGCTTGGCTGCGCGTTCTGGCGCGTGAGGATCTCCACCACATCGCCCGTGCGCAGTTTGTAATCCAGCGGCACGATCCGTCCGTTCACGCGCGCCCCCATGCAACGGTTGCCGACTTCCGTGTGGATCCGATAGGCGAAATCCAACGCGGTAGCCCCCTCAGGCAGGTCAATCAGGTCGCCTTTCGGTGTGAACACGAACACTTGGTCGGTGGTCATCTCGCGCGAGAGGCTGGTTAGAAACTCCAGATTGCTCTTGAAGGCGGTCAGGTCGCGCAGCTGTTGTTGCAGAGCGGGCAGTTGTAGGGGCTTTTGATCCTGACCCTCCTTGTAGCGCCAGTGCGCCGCCACGCCGTACTCGGCGACTTGGTGCATCTGCCATGTGCGGATTTGAATCTCCAGTGTGCGCTCGTTAGGGCCGATTACTTTGGTATGCAGCGATTGATAGCCGTTCGGCTTGGGCGCGGCGATGTAGTCGTAAAATAGTGCAGGGATCGGACGCCATAGCTCATGCACGATGCCCAGCGCCATGTAGCACTCACTGACGGTCTCCGTCAGCACACGCAAGGCGATGAGGTCGTACACCTGACTGAAGTCGATCTGCTGCTGCTTTATCTTGGTGAAGATGCTCCACAGGTGTTTGGGACGCCCCATCACTTCTGCGCGCACCCCCTCGTTCCACAGCCGCTCCTTGAGGATGGTGATAAGCTCTTGCACCTCTTTGTGGCGTTCGGCGCGGGTCTGGGCGACCTTCTCACGGATGTCGTGATACTCTTGCGGATAGAGGTACTTGAACGCCAAATCGTCCAGTTGGGCTTTGATTTGGTAAATCCCGAGCCTGTGAGCGAGGGGGGCGTAGACCTGTAGTGTCTCGGCAGCGATTCGTATCTGTTTTTCGGGGGGCATGGCGTCCAGTGTCTGCATGTTGTGCAGTCGGTCGGCGAGCTTGATAATCATCACGCGCAGGTCGTCAGCGACGGCGAGCAACAGTTTGCGCAGGTTCTCGGCAGTCTTAGTGATGTTCACGCGCCGTTTGCCCGCCTCGTTGAAGATTTCGAGTTTGCGCTCGGAGTGGTGCAGCTTGCTCACGCCCTCGACCAGCTGGCGCACTGTCGCGCCGAAGCGCTGCTCCAGCTCGTCGGGAGTGGTTGGGGTATCTTCCAGCACATCATGCAGCAGCCCAGCAATCACGGTGTTGATGCCCATCTGCAGGTCGGCTAAGATGTGCGCCACCGCGAGCGGATGCGTGATATACGGCTCGCCGCTCTTGCGTTGTTGCCCATGATGCCGCGCTTCCGCGAACAGGTACGCCTCCACAAGGCGCGAGGTATCGGCGTCGGGCGCGTAGTCGCGCACCTTCTCGACCAGCGCATCGACCTGTTCGGGAAGTTCAAACTCCAGTGCGTGCATACAATTTAGTATACGAAATTTTCAGAATTTAGTTGCGTGTTGACCGTTCGGTATGGCTACATCACGCGCATCACATCGATATCGCGTTCATCGTCGCTGATGGGGGGCAGGGTCTGAATCAGCGCGATTTGCCCTTGAATAGTGGCTTCGTCGCGGGCGTAGATGGGGTCGCCGTTCTGAGTCGCCATCTGCCAGAGCATGGGGTCGCGCGGGGTAATCAGCATCAGGTCTAAGTAGTAGTCGGGGTTCACCAGTGGATGTAGGCGCGCGGCAAGTTGGCGCAGCTGCTCCACTTTATCTTCGTGAGGGAGTTCCTCGTCCACCCACACGCCGAAGGTGGCGTCGCTTTGCATCACACCTTCTGCACGCACGGTGAACGCCAGCACCACTGACACCGCCGCCATCTGCTCGAATACACTAATCAGCATCGGCACGCGCTCGGCAGGGATAGGCTCTCGCCCCTCCGGGCGCGGATCGTCTAAGAAACTGCGTTCTTCAGTCATCGCTGTAGGTCTCCTGAGTATAGTATACCCATCCCAAGCACAGGTACAATATCTTTATGCGGTTGGAATATTGGTATCGTCCCCACCGTTCGAGTGCGCAGATTCGCGAGCCAGAACCGAGTTTGAACCAGTTAGGCGGCACCTACTGGGTCTATCTGCACAATACGGCGCGTCGCGCACGCGCCGTGAGCTCGATTCTGCTGAACGGGCGCGAGATCGAGTCGATTCCGCGCGGGAAAGGGGTCAACTGGTATCGTTTGACGCGCGAGAGGATCCCGCCACGCGCGACGGCGATGCTGATTTTGAACCTGCAGCGTGCGCTGCTGGGCGCACCGATAGATTTCGTCGTTCGGTTCAACGACGGCTCGCAGGCGCAGGCAACCCTGACGCCGCGTGTGCCGACGGCAGTGCTGGCGAGCGCGTGGTTGGAGGGGCGTCGACTAACCGTTGTGGTGCGCAACGACGACCCTGTGCGTCCGTGCGTGGTGGAGCGATTGCGCGTGGACGGCAAGCGCGTGCGTTTCCGCGCCCGCGTGCCCGACGCCGAGCCGAACGGCGGGCTGAACTTCCTCAGCGCGACACTCCCTGCTGAGCCTGTGCCCTATCAAAGCTTGCCCCTGCAGGTGGATGTGCTGATCGGCGATCAGGTGTGGATGCTGGGCGGCGTCGTGAGACCTATCCAGCGACTTTTCCCGTTGGGCGCTTGGCGCACCCGTGTCTGGACAGATGACGCTGAACGCCATTCATGGCGCGAACGCGGGTTCGATACTTTCGTGTACGACGCTACCGCGGAGCAGACCGACGCCGAGCAGCGCACCTTCAACGAAATCTGCCCGCGCGAGAACCTCTACGCACTGCCCTTCTGCGGCTTCCCGCGCCCCGCAGTAGCGTTCCTCGAGCGCCACCGACAGAATCAGCGCATTATCGCCTATATGATCAAGGATGAACCCGACTGGGACGACCCTGCCCAATACGACGGCTGGCATCTGCCAGCACTGTGCGAGCGCGTGGCGCAGGTGTTCCGCGACCGCGAGGGGCTACCTCCCGTCTATCTGAACCTTGCCCGCTCGCGGCGGTTCGGCGAGTTCGCCGAAATCCCCGACATCGCCTGCTACGACTCCTACCGTGTCGGCGCGCCGATGCCCGATGAGACGCCCCCCGACGAATGGGCAGGTATGCTCGAACTCGCGGCGACCTACACGGAGGATTTGCGCTTCAACTGCGAGCCGTTGCCGTTCTGGGTGTGGGCGCAAGGGGCGCACATGTGGGACGAGCGCATATGGATTAACAACGCACTCGGACGCGCCTGCCCCACCCCCGAAGAGATCCGCGTGCAACTCTGGCTGCAGCTCAGCCGCGGCGCGAAGGGCGTGCTCTGGTTCATCGGCTTCGATGAATACGAGTTCCGACACTACTATACAGAGGCGAAGGACATCCCCGCGCTACGCGCCTTGCCAGAATCGCAACGCGCTCCCTTGGTCGAGCAGCTCGTCCAGCACGGGCGCGAAGCGTTCGAGGAGCAGACACGCCTGAACCGATTCCTGAAACCGCTGCGCGAGGAGCTGCTACGCATGGACTGGCGTCCGAACGGCGTGCGCGTGCTGAGCGCGTCGAACCCCCGCAAACTGGACGCGGCGATGTTAGTCGGCGCGCGCGCCGCCGCCATCTGGCTCACCAACTACGATTACGAGATCCACCCGCAGGGCTACCGTTTCCGCGAACAGCGCGCAGTAGCGATCGAAGCGCGAATGCCCCGTTGGCTGCGCCCCAAGACCGCACGATTGCTCTCACCCGACGGCGCATCCCAGACACTTGTGATGGGGCACACCTCGCACCATACGGTACACCTGCAAGTCGACGCACTGCCGATGCAGGTCGCCCTAATATGGATTGAGTAATCACTCCACCCAGTCGGCGATGTAGATATTGGTCTCGCCTGGCTCTTTACCTGTGCGGTTCGACGCCCACACCAACTGCTTGCCGTCGCGCGAGAACATCGGAAAGCCGTCGAAATCGCTGGTGTAGGTAATCTGCTCCACGCCTGTGCCGTCTGTGTTAATCACGAACAGGTCGAACTCGCGTCCGCGCGGGTCGTGGTGGTTGCTGGAGAAGATAATCCTGCGGTTGCCAGGCTGCATGAATGGCGCGAAGTTCGCTTTGCCGAGGTTGCTGATTTTGCGTTTGCGTCTGCCGTCGGCGCTCATCACCCAGAGCTCCAGCTGGCTGGGGCGCACGAGCCGCCTGCGCAGCAGGTCTTGGAACTCTTTGACCTCCTGCTCGGTTTGGGGATGGTAAGCGCGATAGACGATGAAGCGTCCGTCCCACGAGTAGAACGGTCCGCCGTTGTAGCCGACTTCGGTGGTGAGGCGTCGGATGCGTTTCGTGCGCAAGTTCAGCTCTGCTAAATCGATATTGCCCCAGCGCGTGGTGGTGAACAGCACGCGGTCGCCACGCGGATGGAACGAGCCTTCGGCGTTGTAGTCGTCGCCGTCGGTCAGGGCGACGCGCTCGGAGCCGTCGGCGTTGGCAATATAGAGGCGATAGGGCAATAGGGGCCACACATAGCCCTGCGAGCGGTCGGGCGGGGGCGGCGGCTCCTCGCTCCACCAGTCGGTGGAACTGTAGAGGATTTTCTTGCCGTCGGGCGACCAGAAGCCACAAGTGCAACGCCCCTTGCCTGTGGAGACCAAGCGCACATCGGAACCGTCGATGTTCATGGTAAACATCTGGTCGGCTTTGAAGGGCGGGCGCGTGCTTTGAAAGATGAGCTTTTTGCCGTCAAACGAGAAATACGCCTCCGCGTTCTCGCCACCGAAGGTAAGTTGCCGCACATTGCGCAGGCGTCTCTCACGCGGGTCGTGCAGCACGCTTGCCTGTGGCGGCTGACCCAGCGATAGGTGAATACCACACATAGCGCGTTAATTATAACTGCCCGCAACCGCCGAAAACTATCGTGTGGGCGACACGAATTATGCCTAAGGCGACACCTTTCGTGGCGTCGTCGCGTTGGCCTCCCCGACGACGAAAGGCGCTGGTGCGACGCTATTTCAGGCGTCGGTGATTGAGTGTTTTGAACCCCCTCCTTGAGGCCCCCCCTGCAAGCGGGGTGCAAGGCAGGGCTCCCTCGACGCCGTGGGGGGAACCTACGGAGGGTGTTTCGAACTCACGCCGCTAAGTGGTTCAGCGCGTCGATATCGAAGATTTCGCGCAGGTTGAGCAGGATAACTACACGCTCGCCGACCTGCACCACGCCGTTGAGGAACCGCTGCGTGGCTTCGGAGGCTATCGGTGGGGTTGGCTGCACTTGGTCCAGCGGGATGTCCATCACATCGGAGACCGAGTCTAAGCGCAAGCCGAAGATTTTGTCGTTCACCTGCGCCACCACCACGACGGTCGATTCATCGTCGGGGAGGGGCGGCAGTCCGAATCGAGTGCGCGCGTCGATGACGGCGATGATGTTGCCGCGCAGGTTAATCACCCCCAGCACATAGTGGGGCGCGTTGGGCACGCGGGTTGCTGGGGTGTAGGTGCGGATCTCTTGCACCTGCAGTAGCGGCACGCCGTAGGTCTCGTTGCCAATTTGGAACACCAGATATTTCTCGGCGTTCACATCGGCGATGGTTTCCGTTGTTTCAGCGATAGGTTTTGTGGTTGTCATAGGCGTCTCCTCAGTTATGCGACGGCGGTGAGCCGTTCACTGGCTTGATGGGCGCGTCGGATGAGATCCGACACATCCAGGATGAGCGCGACGCGCCCATCGCCGAGAATGGTCGCCCCGGCGAATCCGGGCACGCGCGTAAAGTTCTCCTCAAGGCTTTTTAGCACTACCTGCTGCTGCCCTGCGATGGAATCGATGAGCAGCGCGATTTGCTGCCCCTCTTGCTCCAGCACGACGACGAGCCCGTCTTGGCTGTTGTCGGGTAGTCCCACGAACTGGCGCAGGCGCACGAGCGGGATGAACTCGCCGCGCACATTCACCATCTCGTGCTGGTCGAACAGTGCGGTGTGTTGGAGACTCTCGTATTGGAACGCCTCCACGACGGCGGTCAGGGGCGTGATGTAATGTTCATCGGCGACGGTGAGCCCCAAGCCGTCCATAATCGCGAGGGTGAGTGGCACGCGCAGCAGGAATCGACTGCCCTCGCCGCGCTTGGATTGCACGCTGATGCTGCCGCCCAGACTCTCGACATTGCGCTTGACCACATCCATGCCGACGCCCCGCCCCGACAGGTCGCTCACCTGCTGCGCCGTTGAGAAGCCTGGCTGGAAGATGAAGTCATAGAGGGTCTCGTCGGACGGGGAGTCGTGCTCAGTAATCCAGCCGAGTTGGATGGCTTTCTGGCGCACGCGCTCGGTATCGATGCCCTTGCCGTCGTCGCGCACTTCGATGTAGATGCGTCCTTCTGACTGGTACGCGCTGAGCTTGATGGTTCCCGTTTCGGGCTTGCCTTGTTGACGGCGCACATCGGGCGGCTCGATGCCGTGATCGATGGCGTTCCGTATCAGGTGCGTCAGCGGGTCGCTCAGCGATTCGAGTAGCGTGCGATCCAGCTCGGTCTCCTCACCTTCGATTTCGAAGTTCACCTTTTTGCCGAGTTTGGCGGCGGTGTCGCGCACCATGCGAGGGAATCGGTTGAACAGGTAGCTCACGGGCAGCAGGCGAATCGCCATCACGCGTTCGTGCAGGTCGCGCACATGGCGTTCCATCTGCATGATTGCGGCGCGGGTGCGCTCGTCGGTGTCGGCGTTCTGCGCGCTGGTGAGCATCGACTGCGCAATCACGATCTCGCTCACGAGGTTCATGAGCGCATCGATCTTCTCGGTGGAGACGCGAATGCTTTGCGAGTCGGCTTTGGTCGCGGCAGCGGCGGTTGCTGATGCGACGCTGGGCGTCTCAGGCGCAGGTTCAGGCGGTGTGGTCTGCGCGGGCGTGGGTGTCGCGGCGACGGGGGTCGGCTCAGACGCCTGCTGCACAGGTTCGATGCGCACCTCTGCGCCCTCCGCTGTCAGCTCCAGCAGGGCGCGCACAATCGCAGGCTCGAACGCTGTTGCATACACCAACTCCCAGCCACCATAGCAGGCGTCGGGCTTGAGCTGCGCCACGGGTGGGATCTGCTCTTTGAAGCGACACCGGATGACCTGTCCATACTCTTGCAGTTCGTTGAGCAGTTGGAGGGGGTCATGCTCGGCGCTGAGGGTGGGCGCAGGCTGATAGAAGATGCGGTACTGCGGTGCGCTTGGCTCGGGCGCGTCGCCGTTCGGCTCCGACGCGTTGGGGGACGGCTCGGAAGGTGCGGGCGTTTGGATTGGCTCGCCGTTCAGCGCGGCGCTAATCTGCTGCAACAGCGTCTCGCTTGTCGGGTCGCCCACATCGCCCTCCGTGCGACTGCGTTCCAGCAGGGCGCGAATCAGGTCGACGGCTTGCAACATCAGCGTCGCCAGTTCGGGGGTGAGCGGACGCTGCTCCTTGCGCAGCGACTCCATCGCGCTTTCCAACCCGTGCGTGAACTTGCTCAGGTGGGTGAAGCCCATCGCGGCGCTGTTGCCCTTGAACG
Source organism: bacterium (assembly GCA_029335935.2). Taxonomy (GTDB): domain Bacteria; phylum Armatimonadota; class Fimbriimonadia; order Fimbriimonadales; family GBS-DC; genus GBS-DC. Next base: position 341 of record JARJMV020000090.1, on the reverse strand, counting down.
AGTGCGCGTATCGGAACAGCGCGTTCACCGTTTCGGGGTCTGGCTCGCCCGACTCTAGCGCGAGCAGTACCTGCTCCATCCCCTCGACCATCTCGTTCGCTTCGTCGTAAAAGAGTTGAATCAAGCTGTCCATCGCTGCGCTCCCTTAAGGTTAGGATTGTATCAGCGCGTCCCACACGCCGAAGGTGTGGAGCTGTTGATAGAGGTTCGGGTTCGGCTCACCGAACCGCAGGGTGTAGCCTTGCTCTTCCAGCGATTTCCGCAGGGCGAAGAGTATCTGCACCCCTGCGTAGTGGATTCGGCTCAAGTTGCTCCAGTCGATGTCGGTCGCTTTGGGGGTC
>JARJMV020000088.1 GCA_029335935.2 bacterium | reverse complement strand
ATTTAAATCCGTTCTATGTTGCGACTATGCTTGATAGTATTGCATGGAATGCGTCTTATCGGTACGGCTGGGAGCTGTCTATGCGCTACATTCATGTCGGCTGGGGCTTAACGCAGAGCGTGATCTATCTATCGTGGGCGGCAGTTTTGGCAGGACTTGCCTACCGTGGCGTGAAGATTAATTGGCGCAAATAGGGGAGACGCCTATGTTGGATGTTAAGGGACTGCGCAAAGAGTATGGGGAGCTGGTCGCCGTGCGCGACATCTATTTCCAGTTGCAGCCGGGCGATGTGTTTGGCTTCATCGGTCCCAACGGCGCGGGCAAGACGACCACGATAAAGATGCTTGCCACCCTGCTGGAGCCGACGGCGGGCACGGCGACACTGAACGGCATCGATATCGTGCGCCAGCCTGAAGAGGTGCGCCCTCTGCTGGGCTATATGCCCGACTTCTTCGGGCTGTACGAAGGGATTACAGTCACGGAGTACTTAGAGTTCTTCGCGGCGGCGTATCGTATCCCGAAATCGCAGCGCCAAGCGATTATCGATAATGTGCTGGAGTTAACCGACCTAACGGTCAAGCGCGACGCCTATGTGGAGACGCTCTCACGCGGGATGCAGCAACGCCTCTGCCTTGCTAAGAGCCTCGTGCATGACCCCATCCTCTTACTACTGGACGAACCCGCGTCGGGGTTGGACCCGCGCGCCCGCGTCGAAATCAAAGAGCTTATCCGCGAACTGGGCGCAATGGGCAAAATCGTGCTGGTCTCCTCGCACATCTTGCCCGAACTGTCGGACTTCTGCAACAAGATTGGCATCATCGAGAAGGGGGAACTGCTCGTGTGGGGCGCGGTGGAGGAGATTGTGCAGCAGCTGCAGGCGCACCGCGTGCTGGAGATTAAACCGTTAGGCGATGCCGATCCCCTGATCCAACGCTTGGAGCGGGAACCCCATGTAGGCGCAATCGAGCCACGCAACGGTAGCCTCTATGTGCATTTCGCGGGCGGGCTGGAAGAGCAAGCCGACCTGCTCGCCGCGCTCATCCATGATGGCTACCGGATCGCCACCTTCCGCGAAGAATCGCTCGACTTGGAAGATGTGTTTATGCAAATCACCAAAGGTGAAGTGAGTTAATCGTATCCCCCTAAAGAAATCTATTCATCCGCCGATAATTACCTGTAGCGACAGGGTACAGGTTGACCTTTGAACCTCCTGCTTAAACTTGGTCGCACCTCCCCTACCCCTGGAGAGGCGGGTTCCTCCCCACCCGCCTCTCGCCGATTTTGAAAAAATCCCCCTGCGGAAGCGATACGCCGCAGGGGGTGTGGCGGTGGCGCTGGACGGTGCTGATGAGAGTCGTTCAAACTATCGCCGCCTATACAGCGCTCCGCTCTGGGGTTTCCCCCGCGCCTAAGAAGATTATTCCCTGCTCCTCTCCACCGCCTCTCGGTGCTTCTACGGGGAACTTGGAGAATCTCGCACGCTTACGGGTATAATCGCGTCGATATGGCGGAGCTGATCCTCTACAACACGCTGACGCGCTCGGAAGAGCCGTTCCAACCGCGTGAACCGGGCAAGGTTGCCATCTACGCTTGCGGGCTGACCCCCCAAGCCCCCGCGCATGTGGGGCATATGCGCGGCGTCGTCGTGATGGATATCGTGCAACGCTGGCTCGAACAACTCGGCTATACCGTCCAATTCGTGCAGAACTTTACCGATATCGACGACAAAATCATCCGACGCGCCCAAGAGGAACACACCAGCACCACCGCAGTCGCGGAAAAATACAGCCGCATGTATATCGAGGATGCCCACGCCCTCGGCGCGCGCCTGCCCCACTTCGTGAAGGTCACCGAGAATATGGACGCCATCATCGAGATGGTGCAGCGCTTGGTAGCCGACGGCTATGCCTATGTGGTGGACGGCGATGTCTACTTCGAGGTCAATAAGTTCCCAGAATACGGCAAGCTTTCAGGGCGAAGTGTGGAGGAGATGCAAGCGGGCGCACGGATTGATGTGGACGAGCGCAAGCGCAATCCCGAAGATTTCGCGCTCTGGAAAGCCGCCAAGCCCGGCGAACCCGCCTGGGACAGCCCATGGGGTAAAGGGCGTCCAGGCTGGCACATCGAATGCTCCGCGCTGAGCCTGAAATATCTCGGCGCGGCGTTCGATATCCACGCAGGCGGGATGGACCTCATCTTCCCCCACCATGAGAACGAGATTGCCCAATCGGAGGCATATCTGCACTGCGAGCAGCCGTTCGCCCGCTACTGGCTACACTGGGGACCCGTGCGCCTGCGTCAGGAGAAGATGTCCAAATCCACAGGCTTGGTCGTGCCCATTCGCGAACTGCGCGAGCAATACGAGCCGGCAGTCATCCGTTATTTCCTGTTGACCGTGCATTATCGAACCCCGCTGGAGTTCTCGTACGAGCGTCTACAGGAGTCGCAGGCGGCGTTGGAACGCATCCGCACGGCCTCTCAACGCGCGGAGGCGTTCCTACGTGAGCACGGCAACGCAACCGCCGATGCAGCCATCGCCGAGCCGTACCTGCAGCAGTTCCGCGCCGCGATGAACCACGATTTTAACACCGCGCAGGCGTTGGCAGCGGTGTTCGAGGTGGTACGCGAAATCAACACGCACCTGAACACGCCCGAACTCGCCACTGCTACTGCGGCGCCTGCCCGCCTCGCAGGACTGCGAAACGCTCTCCAGTGGATGATGGAGACCGTGCTGGGCATCGCGCTCCAACCCCCTGCCGCCGCGCAAAGCGAAACACTCAACCAGCTGATGTACTGCGTCATCGCCTGGCGACAGGAGCTGCGCTCTCGCAAGCTCTACGACCTCGCCGACCGCATCCGCGACGACCTCAAGGCGATGGGCATCGTGCTGGAAGATAGCCCGCAAGGAACTACCTGGCGCATAGGCTAATGTAGCACGGACATTCCTGCCCATGCATCAGCAGGCTCGGAGCCGCCTGCTTAGGTACACTAACGGCGCTATGCGTATCGGCGTTCTATCGGACACCCACGACCACTTGGGCTACCTGCGTCGCGCTGTGGACGCGCTGAACGACCTGCAGGTGGAGCTTGTGCTGCACGCAGGCGACTATGTGGCGCCGTTCGTGGTGAACGAACTGTCGCGCCTGCGCGGTCGCCTGCTCGGCATCTTCGGCAATAACGACGGCGAGCGTGTCGGGCTGACCAAACGGCTCAGCGAGATAGGACAAGTGCAAGTGCAGCCCCTGTTCTTGGAGTTAGAAGGTGGTCGGATTGCAATGGTACACGAACCCGAACCTGTGGAGGCGTTCGCCCGCAGCGGTCTCTACGATATCGTGATTTATGGGCACACGCACCAACAAGAGCTGCGCTCCGTGAACGATTGCTTGGTCATAAACCCCGGCGAGGTCTGCGGCTGGCTAACTGACAAGCCTACCTGCGCCGTCATCGCCCTGCCCGAACGCCAAGTGGAGATTCTCACGCTGCGATAGGCGCGAGTATAGAGGGTGTTAGGGGGCTTGGACATTCCTGTCCAAGCGCGCTTCGTCGGCGCGGACGCCGACGCTACCCCACGCCGCGACCGTAAAAAAATAAAGACCCCCTCCCCCACACAGTGGGGAAGGGGGCAATTGCGTGAGGGCTGCTCTCACGATTTCTTCCGACGCCGAATCAACCCAGCCATCGCCGCGCCCGCGCCCAACGCCAACAGGCTACTCGGCTCAGGCACGACCTCGTAGATGTCCAAGCGATCGATATAGGTTCCTGTACCCCCGCCGCCCTGCACCACGAAGATGAACACGCGACCATCCGTCGTGATGAAGTAGCTGGCGTTGAGCAAAGTGTTCGCATAGCCGCCGCTTGGAGGCGTGAACCCATCTGCCGTCGGACCTGTGCCCGTCAGGGTGGTGGTGAAATCGCCTGTCAAGTTGCGCACGAACACCTGATTCTG
>JARJMV020000087.1 GCA_029335935.2 bacterium | reverse complement strand
TATCAGCGCGCGTGGACTGCGCTACGGCATCCTCTGGAGCCTCTAAACCTTCACATCCAACTGCTGCCCCACGCCGTCTAACTGCTTGAGCAGTGTCGCCGCTTGCTGCTTCTGCACATCCATCACCTTGCGAGCCAAGCTGACCTGCGCCTGATTGTTTATCTGCTGCGACGCATTGGCAGGACTCATCGCGACCGGGTTCACATTCGAGATTTGCATACTGGCGATTGTCGGCAGCGCAGGCGACGCGCTTTACCCGAAGCGATACGAGGGCGCGCTACTTCCACGCGCGTAGCATCACAAACTCGCGGATTGCAGGGCGTCGTCGGGCGTCCACCTCTGCCCGCTGGGCGAGGATACGCTCTTCGTGGGACAGCGGCGGTGGATGGTGGGGCGACGCGCCTGTCGCAATCGCGCGACTCATCGCGTACACGCGCTCGCACAGCGGATAATACGGCAACAGCTCTATCCGCGCGAAGCCGACCTCGTGGAGCAGGCGCGTCAGTGAACGGTGCGTGAACACCACCAAGTGGCGCGGAATGTCCAGCCCGACCCAGTTCTCGCGATAGCGGGCGTGCCCCTGCGCGTCCAAGTTCGGCGTCTCAATCCAAAGCCAGCCGCCCGACCTGAGCAGCCGATAACATGCCTGAAGCGTCGCGCGCGGGTAATGCACATGCTCAATCACATGGTTCATCGTGACGCCGTCGAACGCCTCGCGCTCGCCCTCCAAAATCTCCAACCCGCCCAGATGCACAGCGAGCCCGCGTGCGCGTGCGGCCTCAACGGCTTTGGGGTCGGGTTCGACGCCGACCGCTCGCCAACCAGCGCGCGTGGCGAACTCCAGAAAATCGCCGTTACCGCAGCCAACATCAAGCAACTCACCTTTCGGGCGCTTCGGTAAGTGGCGTCCGCCCGCGTCCATCAGCGCACGATAGTCGGGCGTCAGCATCGCGACAATCACGCCCAGTACGCTCGCAGGATGCTCGCGCATGCCGAACCGATAGTTCCGATAGCCGTTGCCCAGCAGTCGGCGCAACTTACCACCCCAGCCCAACTGCTCATAGGTGGGCGGCGTCGCGTGTGTGTGCGTGTAATACTCCGCGTAGAGCTTACCGACAGATTCAGGCGTCGGGCGCGGATTGAAGTACCCCGACCCACACGCGCTGCACCGATGGAAGTCCCACTCGCCCGGCGTGTTGCGGTAGACCCGGTCACGCAGGCCCCGATAGAGAAGCGACTGCCCCGCCTCCGCTTCACACACAGGACAGGCGCGCAAATGTTCCAGTGCGTCTGCTTGCCAACCGTCCATGACAATTACTGTTCAAGCAACTCACCAACGCACGCCTGCAATCCCGAGAATCAGCGATGTAGTGAGAACATCGTGGGGAGAACGCATAAACTTCCGCTCCGTGAGTTTGCCCCTGCACTCCAATATCTTCGCCATACCTATCGCCTCGTTAGTTAAAAGTACCCTGCTCAGAGAGTATTTAGATAAGTATACCGATTGCCCCAGCCTCAACAGGAGTACCTCTTACGAGTTCACGCACGACACTGGCGTATCATAATACTTGGCGTCCCCGCCCTAAGAAAATGCCCGCACTCAAGTCTAAGCCACGCCAGACTGTCTCTTAACCGCCTCTTAAAACTGGACAGAGTACGATAATATCGGCTCGATGTGCGAGCCGAAAGGGAGGTTACTATGGTAAGAACTACAATTGCTTTGGGCTTAGCGAGTGTGCTTGTAGCGGCGACCTGTGCCCAAGTGGTGCTGGGCGATAACAAGGGTAAGGTACGCAAAACCAATGCGCTGGCGGATATTAGTATCGCCGAGCAACCCCTGCAGTGGAGCCGCCGCGACTTCCAGGATAGCACGAACACTGAAGTCTTTGGCTTCTACCCTGCGTACACAATCCAAGTAGACGCAGCACTATTCGACGCCGACGGGAATAGTGTAGGCTTTGGTGGCGACTCGACGCCTGTAACCATCACTACAGTGGGCTCGCTGGTGAACAACTTGGGCTGGCCCAGCTCTTTCACTGTGCCTCGCTTCCTGTTCCGTCAGGGCGGCGCGTATACGAACAACTCGAACGCTGGCGACCACAGCGTCATCGGTGCCGTGTGGATTAAGTACGAGTTGGACGACAGTAACCCGAACGGCTGGAATGTGGCGAAAGTGCAGGTGTTCGCGTGGGATGTGCGCGACCTGCTGCACAAATCCAGCTCTACCAAGACTCGCCCCTTCTCTGACACGGGCGCGCCCTACCGCATCGATGTCTATGTGGCGCAGAACGACCCGAACCCTGCCAGCGACCCCGCTTCCGATCCCAACTGGACGCTCGTCGGCACGCTGAGCAAAGCGGACGGCACGCTGCCCAGTGTGTGCCAGTGGGATCCCAGCACGGGCAACACCTTCGGCGAGTGCCCCCAAGCGACCATCGACTACCTCAACGGCAGCAACCCGCGGAACCTGAAGTTCTACGAGGACCCAACGAACGAGATTTGGTACTCCACCCTGCGCGTGCGCGGTCAAAGCGGTATCAAATATGTCGCGCTGGTGATCCCGCAGGGCAATCAGTATGGTCAGGATCCTGACCTTGCTGCCAGCAATCGCACCTCATCCAGCCTGCGCTACACCAACTTCACCGATGTGCGCGTGATTGCAGGCGTGGAGGGCGATGTGGACGGCAACGGGTGCGTGGATGATGCCGATCTGCTGCAAGTGCTGTTCAACTTCGGCGCGACGGGCGCGAACGACGCCGATGTGAACGGCGACAACATCGTCGACGACGCGGATCTGTTGATTGTGCTGTTCAACTTCGGTACAGGCTGCTAAACGAAGCACTGTCTGCCCTCTCAGAGGTTCCCCCTACTGCGTAGGGGGAACCCCACCCCTGTGGCTTGGACAGTCT
>JARJMV020000052.1 GCA_029335935.2 bacterium | reverse complement strand
TCCTGCCACCGCCGCCCCCCCACTGCACCACCTGCACGCGCGTTCCCAAATACGCGCTCAAGTTGTGTTGAAGCGCCAGCAGCTCAGGGGAAGCAGGAGAGGGTTGTGGCGCAGATTCTGGCGCATTACGAGGCGTTGGGTTCATAGGGCGCAGTTCACGCGCCCGCAGCTCCGCCGCACGCACACTCAAGCCCTCGGTTGTAATGTCGCTCCACAATTGACGCTGTAGGGTAGGATCCTTCACCATCAGCAGGGCGCGCCCGTGCCCCTCGCTAATCACGCCTTCTTGAAGGCTTTTGATAATGTACTCGGGTAGGTTCAATAGCCGTAGCGTGTTCGAGATGGCAGGCACGCTCTTGCCCACGCGCTGCGCCACCTGCTCTTGAGTGAGTCCAAACTCGTCCATCAAGCGTTTGTAGGCCAGCGCTGCGTCAATCGGATTGATATCCTCGCGCTGCACATTCTCCACCAACGCCATCTCCAACATCTGCTGCTCAGTGGGAGAACGCACAATCGCAGGAATCGTTGTCAACCCCGCTATTGAGGCTGCGCGGAGCCGACGCTCGCCAGCAATCAGCACATAATCGCCCTCACCTTCTTGACGCACAATGATCGGTTGGATAACACCTAGCTCGCGAATCGAGTCTGCAAGTTCTGCTAAAGATTCTTCACTGAACTGTTGGCGCGGCTGATACGGGTTGGGACGAACTTGGCTTATGGGAACCTCACGGATTAATGTCTCCGCCAGTTCGTTCTGACCAATCAGCGCGCCTAAACCTCTACCGAGCGCAGGACGCCGCATATCGCTTCACCTCCTCTACCAGTTCCAAATAGGCCTGAGCGCCACGAGAGCGCGGGTCATACTCTATCACGGGCTGCCCAAAACTGGGCGACTCACTCACGCGGATATTGCGCGGGATGACGGTATGGGCTACCTTCGCCCCAAAAAACTTTCGCACCTCCTGCTCCACTTGCTCCGCAAGGCGCGTCCTTGAATCGTGCATCGTCAGCACAACCTTCCAAATTTCCAAGCGCGGGTTCAAGTGCTGCCGCACCAGATCCACAGTCTGCAACAGCTGTGAGAGCCCCTCCAGCGCGTAATACTCGCACTGCACGGGAACAATCAGTCCATCTGCGGCGGTCAGGGCATTGATGGTAAGAACCCCCAACGATGGAGGCGTATCAATCACAATCCAGCGATAATCTTCGTGCAGGGGCGCGAGCAAGCTGCGCAGCAGAGTCTCACGCGCAATTTGAGACGCCAGTAGCACATCTGCACCAGCTAAGTCGATGCTTGCAGGGAGCAGCGCGAGATTCTCACGCCCTGTGTCCGTTAGGATTTCAGAGGCGATGGTAGCTTGCGGGTGGACAAGACGCGCTTGTATTAGGCTAAATAGGTTGTGCGACTGTGTGCGTGCGTCGACGCCCAGCCCGCTGGTCGCATTCGCTTGCGGGTCGGCATCAACTAACAGGGTCGGCTCGCCAGACAGCGCTAACCCCGCGGCTAAATTGACTGCCGTCGTGGTCTTCCCGACGCCGCCTTTCTGATTAACGACAGCAAGCGTCCAGCTTTGTGATGGCACGGAAGGCAATTTCCACGCGCCAGTCGGATTTCCTGCCAGTTGACGGAGGAAGGCGGAGGGTAATGTCCCCCCCGCCAGTTTCTATTCTTGGGATGTGTGGTCTGCAATCGCGCGGCGCACCACGGCCACTGCCACATCGGCTGCGCGCACAGTCCTGAGGGCAGCTGCTTGTACACGCTCAGCGCGTATATCAGGCGTGTCGACGAGAGAACGCGCCAGCTCACGCGCCAACGCGGCATCCGCCTCAGCATTTGCCACATGAGGCGCAGGTATAGGTTCCATCGGCACGACACGCGCCTGCTGCGTGCGATAGGCACGCGCGACCTTCTGCAGTTCCTGCAACGAGATTTGCATCGATCTGCCTCCTAATCTAAGTGTGTTTCACGATTGGAGACAGGCAACCCGGCTATCTGTCAACCACAGACCCGTGGCTTTGCGTCCCTACATCACTGCAGGTTTGCCTTTTACTGTCTCAGATGCAACGCTTTGTATTATAGGCACATCCCCACGATTTCTTTAGCATAGCTAAGAAATTAGCTGGGGCATGTCCCCTCTTGTCAATTGTCGGCGTTGCGTCACCTGTTCTTTAGGTTTCACACAACGCTTCGTTCCAGAATCCCGCGTAATCGCTGGATTTCGTCGCGTAAGACCGCCGCGCGTTCGAACTCCAACGCCTTAGATGCAGCCCGCATCTCTTGCTCCAAACGCTCGATGACAATCGGCAAGTCCTCGAATGCGATGCGGTCGGTGTCGACGATCTGATACGCCGCGCGTTCCTCTGCTACTTTGTAGGCTCGTACCGTCTCACGCACCTCCTTGCGCACCGTCTCGGGCGTGATGCCGTGTTGTTGATTATACTCCATCTGCATCTGGCGGCGGCGATTGGTCTCGTCGATAGCGCGTTGCATCGAGCCAGTGATGCGGTCGGCGTAGAGGATTACCTGTCCGAACTTGTTGCGCGCCGCGCGACCGATGGTCTGGATCAGGGATGTTTCCGAGCGCAGAAACCCCTCCTTGTCGGCGTCCAAAATCGCGACCAGCGAGACCTCAGGCAAATCCAAGCCCTCGCGCAATAAGTTCACGCCAATCACCACATCATAGGTGCCAAGCCTCAGGTCGCGCAGTATCTCCGCACGCTCCAGCGATTGTACATCGGAATGCAGATACTGGACGCGAATGCCCAACTCCTGCAAGTAGTTCGTCAAGTCTTCGGCCATCTTCTTGGTCAGTGTGGTCACCAGCACGCGCTCCTCACGCTCGATGCGCTTACGGATTTCACCCACCAAATCATCCACCTGACCTGCTGTGGGGCGAATCACGATTTCAGGATCTAATAACCCCGTCGGGCGGATGATCTGCTCCACGATTTGTTGGCTCATCTCGCGCTCGAACGGTCCGGGCGTTGCCGAGACAAAGATTACCTGCCCCACACGCTGCAGGAACTCCTCGAAACGCAGCGGACGGTTGTCCAAGGCAGAGGGCAATCGAAAGCCATACTCCACCAGCGTGCGCTTGCGCTGCAGGTCGCCGTTATACATCGCGCGTATCTGCGGGATGGTCTGATGGGACTCGTCGATGAACACGATATAGTCTTCGGGGAAATAGTCCAACAGGGTGTAGGGGGTTTCGCCAGGTTTACGCCCGTCGAAGTAGCGCGAGTAGTTCTCGATGCCGTTGCAATAGCCCATCTCGCGCATCATCTCGAGGTCCATCTCGGTGCGTTGCCGAATCCGTTGCGCTTCCACCAGCCGACCCTGCGACTCAAAGTAGGCCACTTGGGCGGCTAACTCATCCCGTATCTGGGCGATTATCGTGTCCATCCGATCCCACGGCGTTACATAGTGCGTGGCGGGGAAGAAGGTCGCTCGTTCCAGCTCTGCGACAGTCTCACCTTTGAGTGGGTCATATTCGTATATCCGCTCTACCTCGTCGCCGAACAGTTCGATGCGCGTCACATACTCCTCATCAGCGGGTTGCACATCAACAACATCCCCGCGAATGCGAAATGTACCGCGCCCCACCACCATATCGGAGCGTGTGTATTGCAGCTCCACAAGGCGCATCGCCAACTCGCGCGGGTCTAATCGGTCGCCGCGCTTGACTGTGACGATGCTGCGCAGGTACTCCTGCGGCGAGCCCAATCCGTAAATACTAGAGACGCTTGCAACAATTATCACATCGCGCCTTTCCAACACCGCCTGTGTGGCAGCGTGGCGCAGACGGTCAATCTCGTCGTTGATGGAGGCAGTCTTCTCGATGTAGGTATCAGATTGGGGCACATAGGCTTCTGGCTGATAGTAGTCGTAGTAGCTGATGAAGAAATGCACAGCATTTTCGGGGAAGAAGGCGCGGAACTCTTGACACAGCTGCGCCGCGAGCGTCTTGTTGTGCGCAATCACGAGGGCGGGACGCTGTACATGGGCAATCACCGACGCCATCGTGAAGGTTTTACCAGTACCAGTCGCCCCCAAGAGCGTCTGGAACTCGTCGCCCCGATTCAGCCCTTCCACAAGTTTCGCAATCGCTTGGGGTTGGTCGCCGCGTGGCTCAAACTCGTTGCTCAGTTGAAACATGCGTCTCAATTATACCTTCGCGAGAGTGAACCGTGAGCGTATATATGGCATAACTTCATCGACGGATGCG
>JARJMV020000091.1 GCA_029335935.2 bacterium | reverse complement strand
CGCCTACACGCAGGGCGCGCATACCTACGACCGCGATGGGCACTGGGCGTCGCGCGGCGAGGTTCATGAGCCTCTCCTGAGCGAGCTGTTGCGCCACCCCTATCTGGAACAGCCGCCGCCCAAGTCCACCGGGCGCGAGGTCTTCGGTGAGGCGTTGTTAGAACAGCTGCATCGTATGTTCGGCAGATTTCAGCTGCCTACCCTCGCCGCCACTTTCACCGAGTTCACCGCGCGCTCGGTGGCCGACGCGCTTACACGCTTCGTGCTGCCCCACTATCCGATACGGCGCGTGATTGTTTCAGGCGGCGGCGTCCATAACCCCACGCTGATGGCACGCCTGCAGGCGCATCTGCCGAATGTGCGTATCGAGTCGTCTGCCCAGTACGGAATCGACCCCGACTTCAAAGAGGCGCTGGCGTTCGCCGTGCTGGCGGATCGGTTCCTGCAGGGCTTGCCTGCGACCTACCCCCACACGACAGGGGTGCAACAGCCGTGCTTGGCAGGCAAGTTGGCGTTGCCCTAACGCAGAAAAACCCCCAGCGTATCTCGCTGGGGGTTAGGAGATGGGAGGTGAGGATGATGCAGCTCAAGCCTTGCGGCGGCGCAGACCTGCCAAGCCCGCCAAGCCCACGCCTAACGCCACCAGGCTCGCCGGCTCCGGCACAACAACCGTGAAGTATTGGTTGCCTGCGATATTGGCGAAGTTCACATTGCGCGGATCGCCCAGATTGGCACCGCCACCGATGCCTCCCAGCACTTGGTTCGAGACGAAGTCGTGCCCAGAACCGTTGATGAACGCGCTAATTTTGATGGTGGGAGTTCCTGTAATGCCAATCGCTGCGAAGGGGATGGCTAACTCGATGCCTGTGGTCACGGTCGAACCATCGCCCGACGCCAGCCCGCTTCCAGCCTCCACGCCGCCCGTGTTGCTGTTGTTAATCGTAACGCGGATGCCATAAGGGTTGTTGCCTCCGCTAAGAACGCCGTTTGAGGCAGCGCCAGTGGTTCCAAGATAGTCTCCCTGACCGCCGCCGTTCGTGAGCAGTTCTGCCCAGTTGGCGTAGAGCGCATAGGGATTGCCGCCGCCCGTAATGCCAATCCAGTAGTCCGCAGCGAAGTCAGAATCGAAGGTCAGCCCATTTCCAGAGCCATCGTCGCCCATGCGGTTCAGACCGTTGAAGTCAACACCTGCGTTATCCCCGCGTAGGCGGTTCTGCCCGCCCGCCACTGTGTCGAAGAAGATTTCCAGCTTATTGAAGTTAGACTCCAGGTTGCCCGCGAGGAACAGATACAAGATTTGGTTTGTCGTATCCACATAGGCGTAGGCGGCGTCTAATTCCGAGCCATTCGCAAAGTCCACCTGTCCGAGGTTGCTATCGCCGAAGCCAGTCTGAGTGTTTTGCACGACAAGCGGCGATCCGTAGTCAACATCGCGCGTGCCGTCTATCGTCGGTTGCGCCAGCGCGACGACGCTCAGCGAAGCCAAAGCCAAAAGTGCGCTCCATTTCAGTGTTCGCATCGTTGCTATACCTCCGCGTATGCTTGAGTTCGGAGGGCGAGACCACTCGCCCTCAGTGGCGAGAAATCGTATTCTCGCCTTGCGCCCCCAAGATGGGGGCTGGGTACAACAGGGCAAATGTATAGATTCAGCGGCAAACGATCCTCGCCTCTATTATAGCACATTTTGCGCGGGGGTGCAAGCTTGGGCACGCAAAACTGGTAATTTTGCGAGTGAGTGCATCGCCCAATTGTGGGCGAGGTAAAATATGAGCATGAGTCGTGGACGCACTGTGAACTCGCGGGCGGCGACACAAAACGGGGCACAGGGTGGTTCTCGATTGCCGTCAAGCGCATCAGCGACGGCAGAGCTGCCGGTCGGTTCTGCTCAGAGGGACGCGCCGCTGACGCCCAATCAGATTTATCACGGCGACGCCCGCGACTTGCTGAAATCTATTGAGACGAATAGTATTCCTCTGAGCATCTGGTCGCCTCCCTACTTCGTCGGCAAAAGTTATGAGCAGCATACAACAGCGAAGCCAGCAACTGATACAGGAACAGGGCAAACTGCCCATATTTGTTCAGACGGATGCGGGTTCGCTGCTATCTACAACAATCTTTATAAGTTATAACTACTTAGGACAAGAAAAAACTAATCGTCTGATTAGTATAAGCGTTATCGCTTTACTCAACGGTTTACTGCAGGAGCGTTATAACCCCTCCTACAGGGATACCGTGTGGTTAGCAGGTAGGGATTCGCCGCAGCGTGGAGAAAAATTCCGCGTGCGATTGTCGCTGCCGAGACTCAGACGAAAAGCGCGCTGGCGAGTACAGGAAATTCTTGTGGACGCGCCAGCGTTAGCATGGCAGGAGTGAATGATGAGCTGGGAGAGAATGCCTGTTCTGGCGCGTTATGACGCCGAGCATGTGCGTGCGATTGCGATGCCCGTCGGTGGGATTGGCGCGGGGTGTTTCGCGCTGGGGGGCGACGGCGCGCTGCTCGACTGGCAGCTGATGAGCCGTCCCCATCGTGGCTGGCGTCCGCCGTACGCGCATCTGCTGCTGCGTGTGCAGTTGGCGGGGGACGCGCCGCGCCTGCGTGTGTTAGAGAGCCTACACCGCCTCACCCTCGACGCCGATCACGGCGCAACGGGCGCGCTGGCAGGCATCCCGCGCATGCGCCCACTTGGTTTTGAAGCCGCCTACCCCTTCGGACGCGCCCTGCTCCAAGACCCTGAACTGCCGTTGGAAGTGTATATCGAGGCGTTTAACCCCCTGATACCCGAAGCGACCGACGACTCCAGCCTGCCGTTGGGGCTGTTGCGCGTCGCGCTGCACAACCGTTCCGACGCGCCGTTGGAGGCGACGCTGGCGTTTGCGCTCACGAACTTCAGCGGCGACGACGGCGTTAGCAGCGACCAGCGCGGCACCCGCACGGAGTACGCGCACTTGCACGGCTGGCGCGGACTGCTGATGCGCAAAGAGGAGGCGCAGCGCAATCCGCGCTGGGGCGAGCTGGCGGTGCTATGCGACGACCCGAACGCTATCGTGGCGCGGCGCTGGGCGTTCGAGGCGCGCAGGGGCTGGGGCGCAGATGTGCTGGCGTTGATAGATGAGCTGTTGCGCACGGGCGCGCTCGCCGACGCCGACCCCGACGCGCCCTGCCCCCCAAGCGATGCGCACGGCTGGCGCAGCTCCATCTCCACGCAGTTGACCGCGCCGCCGCAAGGCGTCGCCGAGCGGCAGTTCCTGCTGTGCTGGTGGTTCCCCTATCGCGACCTGCGCGAAATCGGCTGGTTCCAGGGCGCGACCGACGCCGACGCGACGGTGCGCAACTATTACGCCACACGCTTTGACGGCGCGCTCGCCGTCGCCGAGTATGCCATTCCGCGCCTGTCCGACCTCTACGCACGCACCGCCGCCTTCGTGCGCAGCATCATGGAGACCCACGATGCGCCGCTCGCCGAATCTGCCCTCAACTGCCTCGCCGTGTTGCGTAGCCCCACCTGCTTTCGGCTGGAAGATGGAACCTTCTGTGCGTTTGAGGGCTGCAGCGCCACAACGGGCTGCTGCCACGGCTCTTGCACCCATGTGTGGAACTACGAGCAGGCGACGCTCGCGCTGTTCCCCGATTTGCACCGCTCGATGTTGGAGGCGCACCTGCGCTTCGGGCTAATGGACGACGGCGCGCAACGGTTTCGGCTCGACCTGCCGCTCGGCGCAGGTCAGTGGGCGCTCGCCGCCGCCGATGGGCAGATGGGGCTGATTGTGCGCGTCTATCAGCAATACCTGCGCGACGGCGACAGGGAATGGCTGCGCGCCCACTACCCCTACGCCAAACGCATGCTGGAGTTCGCGTGGCAGCCGGGCAGCTGGGACGCTGATCGCGACGGCGTGATGGAGAACGCGCAGCACAACACTTACGATATCGAGTTCTTCGGGCCGAACCCGATGACGGGCGTGTGGTATCTGGCGGCGTTGCGTGCATGCGCGGCGATGGCGCAGGCGATAGGCGACGCCGAGTTCGCCAGCGAATGCCAACGCCTCTTCCAGCAGGGCAGCGCGTGGCTCGATGTGAACCTGTTCAACGGTGACTATTACGAACAGCGCATCCAGATGCCCGCCCAGACGCCCCACCCTGCCACCCACGCGCTCAAACCTATTCCCGACGCGCCGCCCTATCAGATGGGCGCAGGATGCCTTATCGACCAACTCACAGGGCAATACAAAGCGAACCGCGCCGCGCTGGGCGACCTGCTCCCACGCGAACACATCGTGCAGAGCCTGCGCGCAATCTACCGCTACAACTTCTTGCCGAACATGCACGCGCACTACAATAACCTGCGCGTCTACGCCACAGGCGACGAGGCGGGCGTGGTGATCGAATCGTTCCCGCGCGGCGAGCGTCCCCAACTGCCCCCTGTCTACTGGGCAGAGTGTTGGACAGGGCTGGAATATATGTTGGCGCGCCTGCTGCTGGACTACGACCTGCGCGAGGAAGCGTTGCAGGTGGTGAGCGCCGTGCGGGCGCGACACGACGGCGCGAAACGCAACCCGTTCAACGAACCCGAATGCGGCAGCTACTATGCTCGCAGTATGGCAGCGTGGTCGCTGGTCGAGTAGCTACCGTGCGAAGCTCGGCTCGGAGGCGGCGATGGTCGCCTGCGGCTCGCCAAACAGCTCTACAATCTTGCGCCGCCGATACTCAAAAATCTCCTCGATACGCGGACGCACCAGCAGCCGATTAATCATGCCGTCAAGAATCGGTTGCTTGAGCGCGTAGTAGACGATATCTCGCATATGCACGCCACCCTCGACAGGGGTGAATACATGCCGATGATGCCAGAGCCGATACGGTCCGAACCGCTGCTCGTCCACGAAAAAGCGCAACGGCTCCACATGGGTAATCTCGGTGACCCAGGTCATTGGGAGATTGAACAGCGGACGCACCGTGTAGGCGATAATCAGCCCTGCTTCCATCTTGTCGGGCACGGGGGTGAGGATATCGAACCCCATGTAGGGCGGCGTAATCGTCTTCAGGTTCACGGGACTGGAGAAGAAGTCCCACACGACCTCCAGCGACGCAGGGATGACCTGCTCGGTTTCGAAACGAAAGAGTTTCATAGTGTCCTCCGAACGGTTGTTGGTATAAGATTTCGCGATGGGGCGGGCGGCGTGCAGCGCGCCGCCAGCTGGGTGAATAGTTTACCCGCGCCAGCTGAACGAGCGTGCGGCGGGGCGTCCGCTGCTGGAAGTGGCTTGGCGCGGTTGGCTGCGCGGCGCGTTCTCGGCGAGCGTGCGTAGGTGGCTCTTCAGCCGATCCAAGTCGCGCAGCTCCACAATCGCCAAGTATTGCACGCCCTGATTGAACCGCACCCCGCTCACACGGTTGCGACGGCAGAGCTTGGACAGCTTGCCGGCAATCACCCAATCGGCGGTCTTGTCGGTAATCTCGTCGCTCAGCATCGGTCCGATGCGTCGGATCCAAGTGTCGACAGGCTGTAGGTAGTGGAAATCGCCCGCGTCGATTTGGTTTTCCAGGTCGTACAGGGCGACCATATCGCGCAGCACCAGCGCGCCGACCTTTGGACCGATGCCCTTGATGCCCGTGATTTTCTCGTGGATAGGCTCCACGCGCCCCGATTGCACGATTGCCTGCTGGATGTCCATCCAGATATTGCCAATCTCGTCGTCGGCGTAGAGTTGCGCGGCGTAGCCTGCCAAGCCTTCAATCAGCCCGCGATTGAGCTGCTCGTTGATTTTGCGTTGATGCTCTTGGCACACTGCCACGAAGGCATTCCAGAGCTGCTCGGGGGCGTTGCCCGACGCCAAGAACGCGCCAAAATTCGCTTTATCGCCCTGTAGCACCTTGTCTAAGGCTTGGAGCGCGTAGCCTGAGTATTCGGCGCGGTCGTTTCCGCGCTTCGCGAAGGCGTAGTAGCCCAGCATCACGCGGAAAGCGTAGTAGGCGTCCGCCAGCGACTCGCGCACGGCTTGACTATGGGGTAGTTGGAGGCGCATCGCGCGCGCCATCTGCGGATACAGCACCTCGCGCTGGAACTGATCCGCTTTCTCGCCTGCCAAGCGGTTCAGGATCGCCTCAACCTCCATCGGTGTAAATGTAGCCATCTGTTGGATACCTCCTGTCCAAAGTTGTGATAGATACACTAAATATGCTTCAGTTAGCCAATCGGTGGAGCGCAGGAACCTTCTTGGGATTCGGCGAAGTCCCACACTTGAGGCTTCCTTATATATTATACGGAATTCCGAGCAAAAGATTCACCCGTGTGCAGGGTAGAATCTGTGGTATGCAGCCGTTGATAGGCGTGATTATGGGGTCGCGCTCCGATTGGGAGACGATGCGCCACGCGGTGGAGACGCTAGAGCAGCTCGGTGTGCCGTATGAGGTGCAAATCGTCTCGGCGCACCGCACGCCCGACAAGATGTTCGAGTACGCCAGCACCGCAGCGGCGCGCGGGCTGGAGGTGATTATCGCGGGCGCAGGCGGCGCAGCACACCTGCCCGGCATGACCGCTTCCAAGACCACCCTGCCCGTACTGGGTGTGCCGATAGAATCGCACGCGCTGAAAGGGTTGGACTCGCTCCTGTCTATTGTGCAAATGCCTGCCGGCATCCCTGTCGGCACAGTGGCGATTGGCAAGGCGGGCGCAATTAATGCCGCGCTGCTGGCGACCGCTATCTTGGCAAATAAGTACCCCCAGTTCCGCGAGGCGCTGGAGGCGTATCGGTCGAAGCAGACACAGGCGGTGTTAGAGCATGCGGACCCCAGAAGCGATTGAGACGCTGGGCGCTGCGATGCGAGTCGGCGTTTTGGGCGGCGGTCAGCTGGGGAGGATGCTCGCGCTCGCAGGCTACCCGTTGGGCATCCGTACCGCGCTTTACGACCCCACTCCCGACGCTTGCGCGGGGCAAGTTGCGCCCCTCATCAGCGCGCCGTATGACGACCTCGACGCCCTCGCACGCTTCGCCGAGAACAAAGCGTGCCTCACCTACGAATTTGAGAATGTGCCGTTAGCCGCTGCGCAGTTCCTCGCCGAGCGTGTATCCCTCCACCCTGCGCCTCGCGCGCTGGAGATATTTCAAGACCGCTTGCAGGAGAAACAGTTTCTGCGCTCGGTGGGCGTGCCCACGCCCACCTTCGCGCCGATAGACCCCGCCGCGCCCGAAGCCGCGCTGCATATCACAGGACTGCCCTGCGTCGTGAAAACGCGCCGCCTCGGCTACGACGGCAAAGGGCAAGGCGTCGCGCACACCGCTCAAGAGTTCCATGCGCTCGTGCAGCGGTTCCAGCCCCACCCGCTCATCGCTGAGGCGTTCGTGCCGTTTGACCGCGAGGTCTCGGCGATTGGCGTGCGCGCCCACGATGGGCAGATTGCCGTCTACCCTATCGTCGAGAACCATCACGACGGGGGCGTCCTGCGCCTTTCGGTGGTGAACCCCGACGACGCGCTCAACGAGCAGGGACAAGCGCGCGCCTATCTGACGCGCCTGCTGGAGACGCTGGACTATGTGGGCGTGATGGCGCTGGAGATGTTCCAAGTGGGCAATCAGCTGCTGGCGAACGAGGTCGCCCCGCGCGTGCATAACAGCGGACACTGGACCATCGAAGGCGCGGAGACGAGCCAGTTCGAGAACCACCTGCGCGCGATACTCGGCTTGCCGCTGGGCAGTGTCGCCCCGCGCGGCTACAGCGCGATGGTGAACCTCATCGGCGCCATCCCGCCCATCGAGCCGATCCTGCAAATCCCGAACGCCCATCTACACCTTTACGGCAAGTCGCCCCGTCCAGGCAGAAAGGTGGGACACATCACGCTGCGGACAGACACGCGCGAGGCATTAGAACAGCAATTAATCCCCTTGATGGAGATACTCTCTGCGCGGTGAGGGGTTCGAAAAACCATAGAGCGCAGGCAGATTTTTTTGAGTTCACGCAGGCGTCGTCGCGCGCTAATTCAGGACGACGCGCAGCGTTTCGCCGTGTCGCTGCAGGGTGTAGGCAGAGCCTTGCAGCAGTTGGCGCAGGGCGTCTTCCAGCGTGGCGTCCTGCACATCCAGCACCACCAGCGGCTCCTCGCCGTGCGGCTGCCACTCGATGGGCGTCTGATAGATGCTGGCGAGTTGGCGTAGGGCGTCGCCGAGTTTCGCCTGCAGGCGGACGGAGGCGAGTTTCGCGGGGGGATAGCCCGCAGGCACGAACAGCACCCGCCGCTGACCGTCCACGCTCCACCACAGCGTCAGGGCGCGTTCGTTGGAGGCTTGGAGCAACGCTTGTAGGGGTATCTCGACGGTTTTGCCAGGTTGCAGCGTGCCCTGCCAGACCAGCGTTGGCGGTTTTTGAGCGTCGGGTGCGTAGCGCAGTTCGGCGTTCGCGGTGCGGTTCATGCGCGCTTCCAGCACGGGCAGGCGCACGCCCTGCTCCACCACGCGATACTCGATAAACACGCCTGCTTGTACAGGCGTGGGGGTCTCCACTGCGGCTGTGCGCCCGCCACCGAGGCCGAAGGTCGCCTGCACGCCGTCGGATTGCGCGGCGAAAAAGCCCATCAGGAACAGCCCTGCCGCTGCCGCCGCCGCGCCTGCCCAGCGCCACAGCGCGAAGCGCGGCGACGCCTCGCGCAGGCGCGTGTTCGCACGCACATGGGTCATAATCCGCGCGTGCAGGTCGGCAGGCGGCGGCGCCTCAGGCATCTCGCTCAACCCCCGCCAAAGCGCACGCACAAACTGATGCTCGCGCTGACACGCGACGCAAGCCGCAAGATGCGCCTGCACCCGCTCGCGCAACGCTTCGCTCAGAGAACCCTCGATATATTCGTTCATTAACGACTTGACTTGCTCACAGCGCATCGCTCGCCTCCTGGGGTTGCCCGATGGTTGGACGCGAATCGACTTCAAAAAGTTCCCGATAAGGCTCCAGCAGCTCCCTCAGCGCGTTGCGGGCGCGGTTCAGGCGGGACTTAATCGTGCCCAGCGGTAGCCCCAAGATTTGCGCAATCTCCTCGTAGGGACGCTCCTCGATGTGGAACAGCACCACCATCACGCGCTGGTATTCGGGCAGTTGCTGGATGGCTTCCATCAGCACGCGCTTCTGCTCCTCCTGCAGGGCGTGCCCGATGATGTCCACGCTTTCATCTTCGATGGGGAGCTCCATCGGTTCTTCGCCGTCTTCGGTGGAGAGTTCCAGCGGGAGGTGCTGGTGGCGCGACTCGCGTTTGCGGAAATCGAAAAACACATTGCTCACCACGCGGTAGAGCCAAGTGGAGAGTTGGGCGTCGCCGCGGAAGCGTCGCAGCGAGTTATACATGCGCAAGAAGGTTTCGGCGGCGACATCGGCGGCGTCGTCGGGGTTGTTCGTTAGGCGGTAGGCGAGTTGGTAGACCTTCTGCTCGTAGCGGCGCACGAGCAGGTCGAACGCGAACTCGTCGCCCTCTTTGAAGCGTTCTATGAGTACCTCGTCGCTGCTGTAGTCGTAGATAGGTGTACCCTCCCGCTCGCCTTGGCTCGGACTTTAGTCCAAGCGTATTTACTCGGTAGCTTGGACATTCCTGTCCAAGCAGCTTTACACTGTAGCTTGGACATTCCTGTCCAAGCGGATATACCCAGTAGAATTGAAATTACTGTACAAGCAGATTTAACAGAATGATTGTCGATAAATCTCCTAACACCGATACACACAACCATACACTAAAAAGAACAA
>JARJMV020000018.1 GCA_029335935.2 bacterium | reverse complement strand
GCTGTTCACGAAGCTCGCCCGCGAGATAACGGTCGCGGCGAAGCAGGGCGGCGGCAACCCCGACGCGAACCCGCGCCTGCGACTCGCCATCGAGAAAGCCCGCGAGAACCACATGCCCGCCGACAATATCAAGCGCGCCATCCAGAAAGGCACGGGCGAGCTGGAAGGCGCAACCTACGAAGAAATCACCTACGAAGGCTACGGACCCGGCGGCGTCGCAATCATGGTGGAGTGCATGACCGACAATCGCAACCGCACCGTCGCCGAAATCCGACACCTGTTCTCCCACCACGGGGGCAACCTGGGCGAGTCGGGCAGCGTCGCCTGGCAGTTCCAACGCCAAGGCGTCATCACCATCCCCGCCGAGCATATCCGCGAAGAGGAGCTGCTCGAAATCGCTTTAGAAGCAGGCGCGGAAGATGTCGCGCAAGAGGAGGAGTTCTTCCGCGTGACGACCGCCGTGGAGGACTTCCATCGCGTGCGCGAGACGCTACAAGAGCGCGGCTTGCCCATCGCCGAAGCGCAGCTGGAGCTCACGCCCACTGCCACCGTGCGCGTGGAGGGCGAGACCGCGCAGAAACTGATGCGCCTGCTGGAAGCGTTGGAAGACCACGACGATGTGCAGCACACCTACGCGAACTTCGATATCCCCGATGAGGCGTTCGCGAGCGTCTCGTAAGGCAGGTTGATTCGCGCATGCGCACGCCGCTGCCCGCAGCGACGCTCCTCGTGCTGGGGGCGAACACCGCTGCACTGATTCTCATCAATCCGCGCGTGGAGTCGGTGGAGACGCTGGGTTTTATTCCCGCGCAACCCACGCTGCAAAGCGCGCTGACCAGCCTGTTCGTGCATGCGAGTTGGCTGCACTGGCTGAAGAACGCGCTCTTTCTGGGGGTGTTCGGGTGGTATGTGGAGCGTGTGTTGGGCGCGCGGCGGTGGCTAACTCTTTATCTGCTGAGTGGGTTGGGGGCGATTGGGACGCACTGGGCGATGAGCTTGACGATTCAGCCAGCGTTGTACCGTGAGGGGTTGGTGGGCGCTTCGGGCGCGATTTCGGGACTGGTGGGCTACTTTGCGTTGCGTTTCTATCGGCGTAGGGTGCGCTTGGTGTGGCGTTCACCGGGACATTGGGGGTTAGCGATACCGCTGTGGGTGGGCGTGGTGTTCTGGGTGCTGCTGCAGGGCGCGGGCGCGATTTTGGAGGCGGGTCGGCCCACGCCGTCGGAGATTGGGTACTGGGCGCATTTGGGCGGATTCGCGGTGGGGCTGGCGCTGGCGATTGTGTGGGGCGCAGGCGCAGCAGGCGAACGCGAGTATGCGCTGCAGCAGGCGGAACTCGCGCTGGCGCAGGGCGCAGCGGGCGACGCCCTGCGCTGGCTGAACGCGCTCCCCGCCGAACCGCGCACGCTCTACCTGCGCGGCGCAGCGTGGGCGATGCTCGGCGATCTCAGTGAGGCGCGCGACGCGCTCCACCAAGCCCTGACACGCGCCCTCGACCAGAACGACTATCCGCACGCCGCCCAAGCCGCCGACCTGCTCCGCGAACTCGAACAGCTCCAGACGCTGGAGACACCGACACTCCGCAGCCTGTTGCGCCACGCGCACAAACATCACGACACGCCGCGCGCCCTGCGTTGGCTGGAGAGCCTCACCCAATCCCCCAACGCGCCCGACCGTCCCGAATGGCTACTCCTGCGCGCCCGAACCCTCAAAACGCTTGGGCACAACGACGCCGCTCGCCAACTGCTCCAGCAACTGATTGCAGAGTACCCCGACACACTACAAGCGGCGATGGCGCAGCTGGAGCGGTGCGAGTGAAATCACGCCAGATGCCACACGCGCCCCCACGCGCCTGCAGGCAGCGCACGACAAGTGAACAGAACCACCTGAGTTCGCTCCGCTATGCGCACGAGCAGCTCCAGCGCGGCGCGATACCGCTCGGCGTCGAAATGCACGAACGGATCGTCCAGCAGCAGGGGCAGGCGCACATCGTCGGCTAAGGCGTCCGACAGCCCCAGACGGCAGGCAAAGTAGAGCTGGTCTAACACGCCTGCGCTCCACGCGGGCTGCGCATCCTCCACGACCAGCGTCTCGCCGCGTTCGGGGTGGTAGACGCTGAGGCGCAGCGTATCGGCCAACTCGGCGTGGGTATAGCGTCCGAGCGTGAGCGTCGGCAAGTGCGCCTCGATACGCGGTTGTAAGTGCGGGCTGAGATGGCTGAGGTACTGCGCGTTCGCCTCGCTGAGCAGCTGTTCGGTGGTCTCCAGCAGCTGGCGTCGGTAGTGCATCTGTTGCAGGCGTTGCTCGGCGCGTTCGAGTTCGAGGGCGACGGCGTCGGCAGGCTCGGCGTCGGGCAAGCTTGTCAACGCGCCCTCACAACGCAACTGCTCCGCCTGCAGCTCGGTTAAGCGTTGGCGTTCGCGCTCCACCTGCGCTTCCAGGCGTATCAGCCCCTCGGCGGACAGCCCTTCACGCGCCAGCGGCTCGCGCTGCAACTGCTCTTGCAAGCCGAGAATCGCGATGGCAAGTTCGCGCTGCCGTTCGCGCAGGGCTTTGGGGTCTTGCACGGCGTGCAACGCGTCGATTTGGCGACGGGTGGCGTCGAGCTCGGCGCGTTTGGACTGCAGCGCGTTCCACCGTTCACTGAGCTGCTGCATCAGGTGTGCGAGTCGTTCGGTGTGCTGTGTGGCGTGCGTTTCGGCGACGCCGTTCGTGGGGGGCGTTTCGAGCGTGTAGTTGGCGGTGTGTAGCAGATCGGCGAGCGTGCGCCAGTGGGTCTGCGCTTCGGCCTGGGCGTGCTGCAGCGCGGGTTCGGTCGTCGTCGCTGGGTGGGGCTGCCCGCGCCACAGCAGCGCAATACCGAGCGCGGTTATGCCCAACGCGAGCGCGAGTGCGCCCAGCAGGGGCGACGCGCCCCACAGAGCTGCGCCGGCAAGGGTCAGTGCGCCGCCCAGCACGGCGAAACCCCGTCGCGCCTGAGTGCGACCGCGCATTTGCAGGCGCGCAGCGCGCTCGCGCTGAGTCGTCTCCTGCAGCGTGTGCAGGCGGCGCGCCGCGTCGCGATAGCGCAGGTACGCCGCGTCCACCTGTGCCTTGAAATCGTTGGGCAGCATGCGCCACGCGCCAAACTGCGTCCCAAGCTCACTCTCTAACTCGCGGGCGCGCCGCTCCAGCTGCTCCAGCTGGTCTAAGTGGCGTTGGTTCGCGTCCGCCTCGCGACGCAGGCGTTCCAAGCGTTCCTGCACCGACAGCATAGCCTGCCAACGCTGCAGCAGCTGCTCCTCTTGCGTGAGTTGCACGCGCAGCTGCTCCGCTTCCGATACTGCTTGCTGGAGCTGGGCGTGCAGGCGTCGGCGTTGACGCGCCGTGTTCTGAGCGGTCTCCAACCGCGCGCGAATGGCTGCCACTACGCCTTGCTGAGCCTCGATCTGTTGGCGCACTCGCCGACGCTCCTGTTGGAGGCTGTTGAAGACGCGGTTCAGGTCGGCGTTCACAGCGCTGGCGCGCAGTTGCTGTTGGAGCGACTTCAAGTGGCGTTGAGCAATCAGGGTCAGCTCGCGCTGGCGGATACAGGCGGTTGTGAGGTACACTTCTTGGGGGATTTGCCAAAGTTGTTCCCACTGGGTGCGTGCGGCGTCGCCGTTGTAGACGGTCTCGCCGATGTGCAGGGTGAACTCGGCACGTTTGCGCGGCTCGTCTACGGGGTGGAACTTGCGAATGCGTATCAGCTCGCCACGCAGCTCCAGTGCCAAGTCCAAAGTCCAGCCGTTGGGGTGTCCCCAGTGGATGCGCTCGCGTGTGGCTTGCGCGGTGGAGACGGGCAGTGTGTAGAGGGCGTCCATGAGAGCCTGCAGCAGCGTGCTTTTGCCCGTCTCGTTGCCGCCGTGAATGATG
>JARJMV020000002.1 GCA_029335935.2 bacterium | reverse complement strand
TCGGGAACTCGGTCGCTGTGGGGGGCGTCGGCTCCTGCAGGCGTCGGCGGCGTTCGTATGGGTCTTGGGTGGGCTTACAGGCTGCCAAAGTCGCGCGCCTGTGCGTGTGGATATCGACCGTGCGATGCAGGCGTTGTCGCTGTCGCCCGTCGTTGAGCCGCCTGAGGGGCGTTTGGCGGGCGTGGATGTGTCGCTGCCTGCAGATTCACTGACGCTTGCGCCTGTGCAGTCGCCGCCGCCTGTGGAGACGGTAAGTCGCCGTCGGCGCGTCGCGCTGGATAGCATCGTGCAGCAGCGCGAAGCCGTGCGCCAACGCCTGCTGGAGCTGCGCCTGCAGACCCTACCCGAACTGGAACAGCGCTGGCGCGCGGAACTGCGCGACGAGTATGACCTCGCGGAGATGCGTCAGGCTCTGGACGCCGCCATCCAAGAGGCGTTCCAGCAGTATGGGCGTCAACGGTTCCCGTTGCTGGTCACGCTTTTGTTCGCTGCGCCCGACAGCGACGCCTATCGCCAAACACGCGCGCAGCTGGAGCGACTGGACCGCGCTTGGCAAGCCCAGGCACAGGCGCTGCACGCGCGCTACGAGGCGGGGTTAGCGCGTATCGAGCAGGAGATAGAGGTGCGCGTGAACGCCCGACGGCGTGAGTTCGTTCGCAACGCCGAGCAGGAGACGCAAGAACAGTTAGCGCAGCAGCCCGACCTTGCCGATTTGTACCTACCGCAGCCGCAGTCGCTGCCGCCCGCGCCTGCCCGCAAAACGCCGCTGTCCGCCGTTAAGGCGCAGCTGCCTGAACGCGCTTTGCAAACGGACGACTACGCGCGCCGCGCCGCCGCCCAACAGATCAAACGCGAAATGTTGACCCAACTCGCGCAGGAGTGGGCAGAGCTCCACAACTATCAGCTCACCGACGCCCCGAACGCGCCCGACAAGACCGACGCGCTCATCCGCTACCTGCTCGCCAAGTAGCGCAACATCGCCCACAGCCAATACTGTCCTGCGGGATGATAGCGCAGCGTGATGGGCGTCTCGCCGTGATGTCCCGCGAAGTGGAGCGTCGTGAGGAGCAACTTCCCTGCGCCGAGCGCGACCTCGCCGAGGTAGCAGTGGGTGTAGCCTGTGCGCGTGTCCACGCGCTGCCAAATCGGGCGGATGGCATAGCCCTCGAACGATGTCGCTTGTAGCGCCAAGTCGGTGCTGAAGGCGAACAGCCGCTCGTCGAGATACTCAGGGCGCGGTAGCCAGTTCCACAGCGGATGGTCGAGGAACCGGTGCGCCGCCTCACGCCAAAACGGCACACGCTCGCATTGCAAAGCAGGCGAGGGCGCACTCACAAGCCATAACGCCGCGCCGCCCCGACGCACAGCCTCCACTTGAGACGATTCGAGGCGCGTTGTGAGCATAAGGGCGTCGGCGTCTGGCGCGTCCCCGTCGGCAGGCGCACGGCGCAACTCGTGAGGCAGTCCCCACAGCGTCTCGGCGGGGTCGTACACCACGAGGTTGCCCAGCGACGCCCAATCGGGCGGCGGATAGACCCCCCACCGCCAGCGGTTCGTAGCTATCGACTCGCCTTCAGATGAGAGCAGCTCCGCCTCCAAGAGAAACTGTTCTGGGTTTTCCAGCGTAGGTAGGTCCACTTTGAGTTGTGCCAGCCAAGCCACACCGCCCCGTATCGGGGTATGGACGCCGACTTCTCCCCGCTGAACGGGTTCGGGGCTATTCGCGCTGCGCACAAGTTGCCAGCGCAGCGTCTGCGCTGTTATCGGCGCGCCGAAGTGCGAGACGATTATCTGCGGATACACGGTGCGCCCGCCCAGATGGTTGTACGGGTCGGGATACGCTGGTCGGTCGCCCCCAGCAATCCAGTCCCGACGCCGATGCCAGTCCAGCAGTAGCACGGTATCCGCGTTGAAGTTGGTATAACTTTCGGGCGGAATCTTGAAATCGCCGCGTTCATCTAAGATACCTGCGGTGGCGATCGGGGTATCTTTCAGTCCTGTGACCACATAGCCTGATGTGTTGGGCAAGCGGCGCATCGTCTCCAGCACGAGTTTGTGGTAGGCGAGCATTTCGCTTCGTGAGGTGCGCACGAGTTCGGGCAGGGCGTCCCACACGCCTGCCTGTTGCAGGCGCTCTTCCACGAAAGGGGTTTCGTAGAACCAGCGCACGCCTTGCGGGTTCACCTCAGGGTCGCGTTCGAGCCACCAGAGTTGCGGGCGCGGAGTCGTTTGTCGCAGCGTTAGGAAGTCGCGTTGGGTGTCGTGGTCGGCGAACTCGCCCTGCAGCCACGGCGCGGGCGCGCGCGGCGTGTCCAGAAAGGCATGGAAGGTGGTTCGGGCGAAGTGTGCATCGCCGTAGAGGTGGTAGTCCGCAAAGTCGGCATATTCCTGCAGCGCGCCGCCATAGCACTCGCCGCCGCCGCTGTTGTCGCGCACCAGCGGACTGCCCGTGAGCTGCTTCACGACGCCGTACAACGCGCCCAACGCTTCGCTCGGAAAGCGCGTGGACAGC
>JARJMV020000333.1 GCA_029335935.2 bacterium | reverse complement strand
GGTTCCATACCGAGCAGATAGAGAATGTGGAGACCTATCGGCGGATGCTGACGCAGATTGCCAGCGAGCATGGGATTTATGTGGCGCAGTCGAGTTTGGTGGGTTTTGAAGGCGGCAAGGGTTTCGTGGGCGCATCGTGGGTAGTGAACCCCTTTGGCAAGGTGATTGCGCACGGGTGCGTCAATCGCGAAGCGCTAATCATCGCGCCGTTCGACTTAGACGATATCGCGATTGCGCGGGCGCAGTTGCCGCTCATCTCCGATTTGCGCTCGACAGTCGCCGATGTAGCGCTGGAGTTCGAACGCTTGGCGCGCTCCCCTGCCCCGTGAGCCTACCACAGCGCGACGCCAGCGAACACGGTGGTATATAACTCCACCTGTGCCTCTACCGCGACGATTTCTAAGCGCGCAATACGAAGCCCTCTGTCTTCCATCGCTTCCTCTGCCATACTTGCGACAGTATCATGGGCATCGCGTTCGGTCATGTAGCCCTCAGTCTCCATAATCACACCGATTGCGTGTGCGTCGGTTGGGAACGCCAGCGAGACCGCCGCCGCTATCGTGCGTCCTTCTTCACAGGAGCTGAACACGCCGTAAGCCGTCGGTAAGAGCGCGCCTTTGGGGACATTGATGTGGGGGCGCCGCTCCACACCGGGCGGCAAGATGCTCGATACGCGCAGCAAGTTGTAATCAGAGAAGCCTGCCTGCCTCAGCGCACGGTCGAAAGAGAGCAACTCAAACGCCGAGGTTCCGACGCCCGCGCCTGCCGTGCAGAAACGCGCCAAGCGAGGCAACGCCGTCGCGCTAACCTGAATAACCTCTTGCATAACGCCTCCTGTATGTTAGTAAATGCGCTCTGCGACCTCGCAGTGCGTCAATAGAACGCCGTCAGCAAGTCCACGCTCCATCGCTTGGTGAAAGACGACCATGTGAGCGCCACCTCGCGGTAGCCGATGCGATACGCAACTGTCAGGGTTCGGTCGTGAAAGTCGTACTGATTGTAGGTTTGCCAGGTGTAGCCGATGCCCAGACGCCACAGGGGGCTGATGCGCCAAGACAAGTCGCCCACATAACTCACCGAGTTCGCATCCAGCGCGCGGCTAAAGTAGCTGGTGAGGTAGTAGCGTTGTCCTGCGCTCCAGCTCAAGCTCCCTGACAATCGGTGTCGCCCCAGTAGGTTCGCTCCCAGCGCGTCTTGCGCGTAGTCGTAGTTGAGGTTCAGCACGCCGTTCGCGCCCAGTGCTTGCGTAATGCCCAGCGTGCCCGTGAAGCTCCACCCCTCGTTTGGGAGATTGCCCACAAACTGTCCGACCGATAGCCCGCCTGTGAGGGTGGCGCCGCGTCCGAGCGATTGCGGGATTAGGCTCCACCGCATGCGCACGCCCGCGCCTTCGCGTGTTTGCACACCCAGCGAGCTGCTCAGGCGGCTACGGGTATAGTTGAGCGAGAGGCTCTGGCGCAGGGGCAGCCCTTCCACACGGCGAGGGGTGGTCTCGATAAACACATCGCCGCGCCAGCTATCGGCGCGTGTACCCCGCCAGAGCGTGTTGCCCGACAGCGCGACGCCCGTCGAGTAGCCACGCGCTTGATGGGAGAGCTGCACGGAGCCATATACTCCCTGATGCGCTGGCGAGTCGAGCCAGAGCGAGACGCGCGTGTTGGGCGACAGCGGCTGCTGATGCCGCCAGTTCAGTCCCCAATCGTTGCGCGCCAAGCTGCGCAGGCTCACCGTGCCCGTTCCCAGCCCGGCTCGATACTCGTGTTCCAAGTCGATGAACATCCCCCGCGCCGCGCCCATCGTTCGCCCACCCACCTGCGCCGTGCGCAGCCGCAACGCGCCAATCTGCGTAGGGGTCAGAGTGTAGTAATATGGCACATCGAGGTAGACCTGTCCGTTCTGCACGCCGATAAGTGTGTCGCTGCCGACGCCGCCGCTCCAGATGCTTTGGGAGTAGAGGGGAAGGCTCAGCGACTTCACCTCACCTACATAGAACTCTGCGCGATGGAACTGAATCCGCTCGCTCGGATAGAACCAGATTTGCTCTGCTTTGATGACCAGATCCGACTCGGAGATGTCGGCGAACTGAAACAGTTCGGGGGGCGCGACGGCGTCGAAGGGTTCGGGCGCGCCGTAGCGGATGCGCGCCACTTCCCACCGATTATCGCGCGTGCGCACGCCGAAGCCTTGCAGACTGCGCAGTTCATAACTCAGCTCGGCGAACTCGTGCGTCTCGGCGCCGAACTGCAGTTTCGCGTTGCGCGCCTTCACGCGCAGGCTATCCACTTCCAGTTGGAGATCGTCCGCATCGATGCGCGTGAAGCCGAACCGCACGGTTGCGCCGCGCTCTGCGCCCGATGCGGCGATCACACGCTGTTCATTCGCGAAAGCGAGGTACTCAGCCCCCAACACCTGCACATAGTCGGTCGCGCTGCGCAGTTCGTCTTGAGTGGCGACAAACAGCACTTGGATTTCACCGACGACGCCCTGCCCGACTGCGGTCGCCGTAATCACGGCGGTTCCGGGCAGCTGACTGGCAATCAGCGTGGCGCGTGCAACCCCGGCCTGCGTAGACGCCACAGGCTCGCGAAACGCGCCGAGCGTGGTGGTGAAAGCGACCTGAGTGCCGTCGGGCGCGGGTCTGCCCTGCGGTGTGCGCACTTCTGCCGTGATGAGGATTTGCGATGCGCCATCGGCGACGGCGGCGGTGGGGTAGGCAGTCAGGCGGATTGCGCCGCTCGCCCAACTAAAGCAGAGGCAGAAGAGCCATAGCCCCCCTGCCCCCAATCCGCAGCGCGTGTAGGCGAACCGCGCGTGCATACGCTCAGAACTGCGACGCGCCGAGAACTGCACCCAGTATCAGCGTGAAGAGCGTCACGACCTTGCGCTCGCTGCGTCGGTCGGGGCGTTTCTTCTCTTGTGGCGCAGCGGTGAGTTGCTCGGCAGGCGGCGCGAGGCGCGCGCGCACCGCCGCCCCAACTTTCTCGGCGGCTTGCACCACTGCAGCGATACGCGCGATATTCGGGTCGCTCTCGTCGCTGCCGAGCCGACCGCGTCCTGTCTCGGCGACCGAGAGCAGCACCTCGCCCGTCTTCACATCGATGAGGTCACCGCTGAGGGTCACAATCGCCTCGCGTGTCTTCTCGTCGTAGTTGAACTCTTCGATGCGTCCTGCGAAGGCGAGGTCTACGCCCAGCAGTTCGCCCACCCGCGCGGCGCGCCATGTGCCATCGGCCTCGCGCTCATTGAACGGCGGCGCGATTCGGTCGCGGCGGATACGGTTCTCGTCGATGGCGCGACGCAGGGACGGGTTCGTCTCACGGAACCGCAACACATAGAGGTTGGGGATGTCTTTCATCTGCGCGTAGAGGGCATTGAGCGACTCTACTTCCACATTGAACTCTTCCGTCGGTTGTACCGCCGCGCCCTGCGCGAATGGGAATAAGAGAAGCTCGCGCACCTCATCGGCGGCGAGGCTCACACTCATCAGCAAGGCGACGATAACGCTCCAAATGACTTTCACCTTTACCTCCTGTAAGCGGGCTGGAGCAGGCGCGCCCCAGCCCAGAGAATGTTCTTTAGCGCGTCAGCACGAGCGGTCGTGCGACGCGAGCCGTCTGACCATCTTCGGTGCGGGCTTCCACCTGCACTTGATAGGTTCCGGGCGGTACGGCGCGCCCCTGATCGTCGCGCATATTCCAAGCGACAGTGTTCAGTCCGCGCGTGGCGGCGCGTCCGCGATGCAGGTTTGCAATCGGACGCCCGTCGGAGCCGAGTATTTGGATGCTCGTCTGCGCATTGTCTGCCAGCACATAGGAGATGGAGACGCTACTTGCGCCGCGTCCTGCCGTGCCGACAGTCACATTAGTTATTAGCGCACCCGTGCGAGTCGCGCGCTCTACTGTCAGTTGCAGGCGCGTGCGCCCTGTGGAGACGAACCGATACTCTGGCGTCGTGCGCAGGTCTACCGTGCGACCTGTGTTCAAGTCGGTCAGGCGCAGGCGGTAGCCCTGCGGCACGGTGGTCAGGTTCGGGAAGGTGAGCGTCACCTCTTCGCCAGTCGCGGCTTCCACCAGCAGGTCGAACTGCTGTCGGGTGGCGAGCGGGCGTATCTCTTGCATCAGCGGCGCGCCCGTGCCCGACTTCAGGATGGTTAGGTTGACCG
>JARJMV020000318.1 GCA_029335935.2 bacterium | reverse complement strand
CTATAGCACGGACATTCCTGTCCGTGCGTGGGATGCTTGGACAAGAATGTCCAAGCTACCTCGTAGCACGGACATTCCTGTCCGTGCGTGGGATGCTTGGACAAGAATGTCCAAGCTACCTCGTAGCACGGACATTCCTGTCCGTGCGTGGGATGCTTGGACAGGAAAGTCCAAGCTACTTGTAGTCGTTGACGACGCTGCCCAACGAGATACGCACTCCACGAAGGGGTATAATATTCAGTGTTGGACACCCTTGGCTGCGATGACGCCCCCCGATAGGTTAGATGCATTACTACCTAACGGCGCTACTAACGACTTATTAAAGCTGTCTATAGCACACTGGAGGTCTATGATGAACGAGCGAAGAATGAGCCTATTCGACCGATATCTCACGCTCTGGGTCGCGCTTTGTATGGTGATTGGCGTTGCCGTTGGCAAGTTTGCTCCTGACCTTGTGCAACGACTGCGCGCCATCGAGTTTGGCGAAGGCTCGCAGATTAATGGCCCTATTGCGATACTCATCTGGCTGATGATTTACCCGATGATGCTGAAGGTGGACTTCTCGTCGGTGTTGAACGCGGGCAAGAATCCGAAGGGACTGGCGATTACGGGGGCGGTCAACTGGATGGTAAAGCCGTTCAGTATGGCGTTGCTTGGGTTCTTTTTCTTTCAGGTGCTGTTTTTGCCGTGGATTGGCGCGGAGTTGGCGGCGCAATACACAGCGGGTGTGATTATCCTTGCGGCGGCGCCCTGCACGGCGATGGTGTTCGTGTGGAGCTACTTGGTGGACGGCGACGCGGGCTACACCCTGGTACAAGTGGCGCTGAACGACCTGCTGATGCTGGTGCTGTTCGCGCCGATTGTGCAACTGCTGGTGGTCGGCGCATCTAACCTGTCCGTGCCTTTTGCGGTGCTGTTCTACTCGGTGCTGGTGTTTATTGTGATACCGCTGTCGGCAGGCGTGTTCACCCGAACCGTTCTGCTACGCACGAAAGGTCGGGCGTGGTTTGAGGGGTTCCTGAAGCGACTACATCCTGTAGCGATTAGCGCGTTGCTGCTGACGCTGGTGCTGATCTTCGCGTTTCAGGCAGATAACCTCACCAGCAGGCTGTTCCATGTCGCGCTGATTGCCGTGCCCATCCTGATTCAGGTCTACTTCAACTCGTCGCTGGTGTATTTGGCGATGAAGTTCTTCCGCGTGCCGCACAACATCGCAGCGCCGGGCGCACTGATTGGCGCGAGCAACTTCTTTGAGTTGGCGGTAGCGACCTCGATTACGCTGTTCGGTCCCGATTCGGGCGCGGCGTTGGCGACTGTTGTGGGCGTGCTGGTGGAGGTGCCTGTGATGCTCTCGGTGGTGAAGTTGACGACCGCCACCCGTTGCTGGTACGAGTGTCCGGGCGGCACGTGCGGCGAATCGTCTGCCACCTTTTGAAAAATCGGGGTAGCGAGATTCGAAGAACGCCTGCTTACTACCTCTCCGTATAGTGCCGAGAGGCTGCTGATTGGGTTGGAACAGGGGCAGGGCTTTCCGAAGCCTTGCCCGTAATCCACCTATGCCAAGTCCGCAAATAGGGGGACAGAGTCGCGCTGTTCCCAGCGGAAGCTCGGATGCCCGAAGTGCCCGTTCTTGGCGGTGGGCACATACTGTGGCTTTTGCAAATCCAAAAACTGGATAATCCCGCGCGGACTGAGGTCAAACGACTCTTGGATGCGCTTGACGATCTTGGCGGGGTCGACCTTGTGCGTACCGAAGGTCTCCAGCAGCAGCGATACGGGCTGCGCCACGCCAATCGCGTAGGAGACCTGTATTTCCAGCTTATCCGCCAGGCCTGCTGCGACGATGTTCTTCGCCAGGTAGCGCGCCATGTAGGTTGCCGAGCGGTCGACTTTGGTGGGGTCTTTGCCAGAGAACGCGCCGCCGCCATGTCGGCAGTAGCCGCCGTAGGTATCCACGATGATTTTGCGCCCTGTGACGCCCGTGTCGGCTTGGGGACCGCCAATCACGAACACGCCCGTCGGGTTCACATAGTAGTGTTTGGCGTTGATGTCCACGCGGTCGGCGAATCGCTCCAGCACGGGTTTGACGACTTGTTCCAGCACGCGCTCGCGCACCTGCGCTTGGCTGAGTTCGGGGTCGTGCTGTGCGGAGATGACGACGGTATCGATGGCTTTGGGCGCGCCGTTCTCGTACAGCACGGTGACCTGCGATTTGCCGTCGGGTCGGAAGCCCAAGTCGGGGTTCGCTTTGCGCACTTCGGTAAGTTGGCGGGTGAGCGCGTGGGCGATAGTGATGGGCAGCGGCATCAGTTCAGGCGTCTCGTTGCAAGCGAAGCCGAACATCATGCCCTGATCGCCCGCGCCGCCGGTGTCGACGCCTTGCCCGATGTTGGGCGACTGCTCTTGAATCGCCACCATCACGCCGCAGGTGTCACCCTCGAAGCCGTACTCGGTGCGCGTGTAGCCGACCTCGTTAATCGTGCGGCGCACCACCTCTGGAATCTCCACATAGGCGTGGGTAGTAATTTCACCTGCCACGACTGCCAACCCGCGCGTCAACAGCGTCTCCACCGCCACCCGCGACTGCGCGTCTTGCCGCAAGCACTCATCCAGAACCGCGTCGCTAATCTGGTCTGCCAACTTGTCTGGGTGACCTTCCGTCACGCTCTCAGAAGTGAACGGTTGTAGCATCTATTTGCCTCCTCTTGCGTTAGTGGGGGAGATTATACCTAAGGTTTGCGAGGGTCTCTGCGAGATCGCTCGGTCAGGTGGACTGATCGACCCTCCCTCACGGGTAGGCGAGGTGGCGTCTGGCACGCAACGGCGTCCGCTTCGCTCTTCTGCGTAGGGGGCGAGTGGGTGGAGCTATCGCTAAGTGGCGTTGCGCACTTTGGGCAACTTTCGGTACAACACCCACAAGTCGGCAATCGCGCGTCCGTAGCGCTCCAGCCCGTAGCGCGACCTGCCGTGAGCGCGTGGGCAGTGAACCACTTCCACCTCCGCCACACGATAGTCCAACCGCTGAGCAATCAGCGGCAGGTAGCGGTGAAAATCGCGCTCCAGCCAGGGCAAGAGCGCGTCGGCGACCGCACGCCGCATGCCTTTGAACCCGCAGTTCGCGTCGTGCAGGGGCAAGCCGAAGCATCGGCGCAGCACAGCGTTGAACACGCGCGATGCCCATACTTTGTGGGGTGCGTCGCGCCGCCGCCTGCGCCACCCCACGACCATATCCGCCGCGCCCGATTGCAACATCTCCAGCATCGCGCCTATCGCTTCGGGCGGCTCCTGCAAATCGGCGTCGAGGGTGAACAGATATGCGCCCTGCGCCGCTGCGAACCCAGTGCGATAGGCGGCGGTCTTGCCCAGTCGTGTGTCGTGGCGTAGCACTTTCAGGCGTGGGTCTGCCTGCGCTGCTGCCTGCAACGCCTGCCAACTGCCGTCGTCGCTGCCGTCGTCCACCAGAATCAGCTCCCAGCGCTCTCCTGTCGCCTCCAGCGCCGCGACGCACTGCCTCAGCAACTCTGGCAGGTTGGCGCGCTCGTTGTGCAGCGGCACCATCAGGCTCAGCGTGGGGGATTCCATCGGTAGGCTCGCGTAATCTCCAGCGGCGTCTCGTAATCCAGCGTGAAGCGGAACGGCGCGTTCGTGCGGATAATCGCGTAGTACGCCGCGCCCTCAAAGTCCATCGTGCGTAGGGGCAACAGGGACGAGCAGGTACGCTCCTCGACCAGCACGGTATGGCGCTCCCATTCATGGGGCATCTTGCCTTTGTAGACCCGCTGGGGCACGAGTATTACATCGCCGCGTTGTAGCCCTGCGCCGTCGGGCAACAGCTTGCGAAAGCCCGACTGTTCCGCATAGAACATCCAGCCCCACGACCCTGCATACCACACGCGCTCGCCCGCAAACTGCTCGGCAAAGTGGGCGGCGGCGCGCCTATAACAAGCGGCATACTCGTAGTCGGCGGCGATTACCAGCAGGCTTAGCGCACCTTGTAGTAAAAGCAAGCTCGGACGCCGGCCCACTGCCGTCAACATCAGCAGCGTCAGTGGCGGCAGCACATACAGCAGGTGGCGCATCGCCTGAAACGGCACGCCCCAAGTCGCTGTCGCCAAGCCCAGCAGGACCCAAAGTAGCAGAAATCTTGGGA
>JARJMV020000085.1 GCA_029335935.2 bacterium | reverse complement strand
AAATGGCTGTTTCGATCTGTTGCATGTGGGACACTTGCGCTACCTGCAGGAGGCGCGACGGCTCGGCGATCTACTGGTGGTGGGCGTCAACAGCGACGAATCGGTGCGCCAACTCAAGGGCGAGGCGCGCCCGATTGTGCCTGAAGCCGAACGCGCCGAACTGGTCGCAGGGTTGGAATGCGTGGACTATGTGAGCATCTTCCCCGAACCGACCGCCACCGAGCTGGTGAACCTCATTCAACCGACCTACTACGCGAAAGGCGGCGACTACGCTGAACGCGACTTGCCCGAATCGGAAGCGGTGATAGCCTACGGCGGCTTCGTGGTCATCCTACCCTTCCAACCCGAGCAATCCACCAGCGCCATCCTCGAGCGGATACAAAACGCTCAGGGCAGCGCACGCGAAGAGGCGCAATCGCCCAGTAGCCCTACAAAACCTACCGAAGCAACTGGCGTCTAATACCGTAGCACGGAGGAACCAATGAAACAACTGACAGGATGGCTGCTAATGATGGGGCTCTGGGCAGGCGCGCATGCCGACTTAGCCCAGTATGTAAACGCGCCCTCGCCGTTCGAATGGACGAAATCGCTCGAATCGAAGATCGGCGAGAGCCAGTTTGTGGAGCTGACGATGGTCTCGCAGCAGTGGCGTGAGTTCACTTGGCGACATCGGGTGCGCATCGTGAAACCGCGCACGCTCAAGCACACCGACACCGCGATTATCTATATCACGGGCAGCGGCGACGGTCGCGGCGAGCTGCAAATCATCGCGCGCGCGGCAGAACGCATCGGGGCAATCGGCGTGGTGCTACACGATGTGCCCAACCAGCCCCTGATACGACCCGACTTGGTGGAAGACAACCTGATTGCCCATACCTATGTGCAGTTCTGGGAGACGGGCGACGCCACTTGGCCCCTGCTGTTCCCGATGGTGAAGTCCGCCGTGCGCGCGATGGACGCCGTGCAAGAGTTCGCTCGCAAAGAGTGGCAAATCACTATTAAGGATTTCCTCATCACGGGGGCGTCGAAGCGCGGCTGGACAACTTGGCTCACGGCAGCGGTCGATAAACGCGCCCGCGCGATTGCGCCGATGGTGTTCGATAACCTCAACTTCTTCGCGCAGATGCCTCACCAACTGGAACAGTGGGGACGCTACAGCGAGCAGATTTCCGAATACTATACGCGCGGGCTGATGGAGAAGATGCTCACCGAGCGCGGACGGCAGTTAGTCAGTTGGGTGGACCCTTACTCCTATCGGACGCGCTACACGATGCCCATCCTCATCATCAACGGCGCGAACGACCCTTACTGGGCGGTGGACGCGGCGCGATTCTATTTCGACGACCTGCCCAGCAAGCGCAAGTACACGCTCTATGTGCCGAACGGCGGGCACGGGCTGGGCGACTACGACCGCGTGGTGAATAGCCTCTGCGCCTTCTACCTGATGAGCATCGGCAGGATGGAGTTTCCGAGCCAGCTACGCGCGACGCACAGCGTGGCAGGCAACGAGGTGATTTATCGCGTGCGTACCGACCAAGCGCCCGAAATCGTGGAAGTCTGGGTTGCCCGCCGCACGAACGATACCGATTTCCGCCCTGCGCGCTGGGAGCCTGTTCGCGCCCGACGCGAGGGCGACCAGTGGGTCGCTCGCATCCCGCGCAACGAGGCGAACCTCGCGCTCTTCGCAGAAATCACCTACCCCGCCGAGACGGGCAACTTCTCGCTCTGCACCGTGCCTGTGGTGGTGAAGCGATAGGTGTCTCCGTGAGGGGGTATCCTATCGCCATGGACGAGAGGACACCTACGCAGCGCGACTTGTTGGATGCGTTACGGGCGCGCGCCGCCATCCGCTACAGCGCGCCCCCCAAGCTGACGCTCGCATTCTACTACGGATGGTACGGCAACCCTGAAGTATCGGGCAAGTGGCTCCACTGGGAAGGCGTCGACGCCGCACGCCGACAGATCGCCTCTTCCACACACTACCCTGTACTGGGCACCTACGATTCCAACGACCCTAAGGTCATCGAACAGCACTGCCAGTGGGCGCGTCGGGCGCGGCTGGACGGGTTCATCTACTCGTGGTGGGGCGTCGGAACCTACGAGGAGAAACCGCTCCCGCGCTTGCTGGACGCCGCCGCGAAACACCGCCTGAAAGTGTGCCTGTACTACGAAGCAGTGCCCACGCCCGGCAACCCGCGCTCGGTGCTGCCCGAATGGCACTATATCCTCCAACGATACGCTGCGCACCCTGCCTACTTGAAAGTCGACGGACGCCCCGTGCTGTTTATCTACAGCCGCGCGATGGAACAGCTTAGCCTCGCGCAGTGGGCGTGGGCGTTAGAGACCCTCCGCAAGGAGTCTTCCCCTGGCATCTGCGCGATTGGCGACTCGCTGGGGCGCAGCGCTGCCCGCGTGTTCGACGGAATCCATACCTACAACCCCGTGTTGGCGTTGCAGGGGAAGTCGCTGGGGGCGATTCAGCCTGCCCTAGAGGCGCACTATCGCGAAGCGATGCAGACAGCGGGCATGTTCGGACGCATCGCCTGCGCGACCATCATCCCCGCCTATGACGACACCAAAATCCGCACGCCGGGCATCCGCACCGACCGTTTCGAGGGCGAGAGCTATCGCCAACAGTGGCAAGCAGCGTTGAACCTGAACCCCGATTGGACGCTCATCACCAGCTTCAACGAGTGGCATGAGGGCAGCGAGATCGAGCCGTCGGTGGAGCATGGCGAGCGCGAGCTACGCGCCACTGCGCAGTTCGCGCCGCGCTTCCGTGCGATGGGCAAGCGACCGCGTATTGCGCCGCCACTCGTCGGACAAAGCAGCGACACGATCGACCAACTGCGACTGCTGTGGCGCAATAAAACGATAGGACTGCTCCCCAACGCGCATTCGGGAGCTGTATTCTGGTTGTTCGATGCGGGGCTGCAGGTGGCGATGATGGAGCCGACGGATCTGGTCGGGCGTCTGACGCTTGACCGCTACGCCGCGTTGGTCTACGCTGGCAGTGAGCATTACCAAGCCACTGTAAACACGCCGAACGATGTGGATCGTGCGTTGCAAGCGTACCTGCAGGCGGGTGGCGTCTTATTAGCGTTGCCGAGCGCGCCGTTCCCGTTCTATTACGCCGACGGCAAGGAGGCGAACCGCGCCACGCTGTTCGGGTTGCCGATCGCCGCCAGCGCAGTGCGTCCCCAAGCAGGCGTCACAGGCTTCGAGACGCCTCCCACGACAGGCTTGGAGTTTCGGCTGAACCGATCGCTCGTTCCGGCAGGCACGGACGCGCCCATCCCATTTCCTGAGGGCGGCGACCAGCGTTGGCGCCCCGCGCTGCGCCACTTAGCACCCCACGATGCGAACTATATCCCCCTCGCCACGCTCTACGATGCACAAAAACGCAACTGGGGTGATGGCGCAGTCCTCATTCGCCTCGCGTCAGGCGGTGTGGTCGGCTATATCTGGTTCCGCCTCTTGGAAACGCCCTACGCGCCCCTGCTCTTGGAAGCTCTCTTCAAGCTCGCAGCAAAGGCGCGGGATTAGCCGCACCAGAGGCTTCAGCGTCTCAAAGCCTTCGCGGACACGCACCCCCATCCGCCTGTGAAAGCACCCCAGCCACAGGCGATTAGCGAAGAGGAGTTGGAGTGCATCGCACGGATGTGGCTTGTGTGAGTTGTGGTATACTCTTGTAGGGTGAACCCTATGGAAACTATGGCTCCCGCGCCGAGCAAGCCTGTGCCGACCGAGCCGATGAGCTTTGAGCAGTTCCTCGAGTGGCTCGATGAAGACACACACGCCGAGTGGGTAGAGGGGAGGGTTCTACTCAAAATGCCTGTCTCAGTGAAACACCAGGAAAGCAGCTCTATCCTGCACGCGATGCTCCGCGCTTGGATAGATTATCACCAGTTGGGCAAGGTTTACACCGCGCCTTTGCAAGTGAAGTTGACCCTGCCCGACGGGAGCCAGCGTTCACGCGAGCCTGACCTCGTGGTGATACTCCACGACCGCCTCGCGCAGATGACCAATCAATACTTTGACGGCGCACCCAACCTCATCGTGGAGATCCTCAGCCCCTCCACCCGCGCGGTAGATCGGGGCGCGAAGTTTGTGGAGTACGAGGTGGCGGGCGTGCCTGAGT
>JARJMV020000269.1 GCA_029335935.2 bacterium | reverse complement strand
TCGGCAATAACGGCTACGCCAACACGCCCGACGAGGGCGCACACTTCCAGTATGTAGCGTTTGTGGCGCGGGAGTGGCGACTGCCGATTTTTGAGGGGTACGCAGGCGTCGGCTACGAGGCGCACCAGCCGCCGCTTTACTACTTTCTGGCGGCAGGGGTGTATCATCTCGTGGGCGGGTCGGGCAAGGGCGTGCGCCTGCTCTCCACGCTCTGCAGTGCGGGCGTGGTGTGGCTGGTGTGGCTATGCCTGCGTCGGATTGCCCCCGAACGCCCGATGCTCGCGCTCAGCGGGATGGGCTTCGCGGCGTTCCTACCGATGCATATCGCCATCGGCAGCGCGGTAGGCAACGACGCGCTCACGAATCTCCTGTTCGCAGCGACGATGTATGCGATGCTGTGTCTGCTGTGCCCGCAACCTGCGACGCCCGCTCGCAAAACGGGCACGGTCATCCCTGCCCTGCTCGGTACGCTTGTGGGGCTGGCGTTATTGACGAAAGCGACGGCGGTATTACTCGCGCCGCTCCTCGTGCTGGGCGTGCTGTGGGGCACGCGCCTACACGGGCAGCCGTGGACGCGCAGCTGGCTCGCAACAGGGCTGGCTCTGGGCGTCGCGCTGCTGATGGGCGGCTGGTGGTTCGTGCGCAACGCAATCCTCTACGATGACCCCCTGCTGCAGAAGACCTTCGTGAATGTGTTCGCGGGCACGGCGAAGGCGCAAGACTTCCTAGAGCGCGGCGCGACTTGGGGTCAGTATCTGCAACTGGTCGCCGACTGGACTTTTCGAAGTTTCTGGTTCGCCTACGGCACGCCGCGCACGGCGCAGACAGGGTTGCCCAACTTCCTGCCCGATAGCGTCTACTGGGGCTTGGGCGCGCTGACGCTGGCGTCAGTCGCTGGTCTACTGCTGCGCCCGCGCGAGCCGACGCCCTCATGCACCCGCGTATGGCTCATCCTCTGCGCCGCGTGTTTCGCACTCGTGCTGGTGAGTTTCCTGCTGTTTATTCGCGTGTTTTTCCAAGCGCAGGGGCGATACTTCTACCCCGCGCTGCTGCCGATAAGCGTCTTTCTTGCGCTGGGCTGGGAACGGCTGTTCCCTGAGGCTCGCCGCGCCGCCGCACAGGTGGGCTGGACGCTCCTGATGCTGCTGCTGGCGATTGGATGCTGGCGTTATTTGGGCTAAACGCGCGAGCTGGGCTATAATATATCTATGCGTTTCCTTTGGATGTTATGCCTGCTGGCGGCTGTGCTGACCAGCAGTGCGCAAGAGGCAAAAGCCGAAACGAAGCCTACTCAGTCCACAACTGTTGAGTCTACGACGCCGCCGTACCACTCGCTCAAGCAGTTGAAAGAGTGGATTAATCAGGAGAAACAGCGCGCCAGAGCGCGTGTGGAAGCGTTGGAACAGTCGGGCGTCGTATTAGACCCGAAGCACCGCCACAAGCTGGAAGAGGGTCCCGAATATCTGGAAGCGCTGTGGGACTATCTCTATGTGCGCGCCTACCCTAACGACTCGGTGGACTGGCTGGCTTACCTGCGCGCGGCGGAGCAGCGCGATTTGATGGCAGGCGCGTTCGTGCCTGCGGCGGGCGCACAGTGGGAGTTCGTGGGACCGCGCAACGCGACGCCGCCCTACCGCACCTATTTCGGCACGGCGAGCGTTGCAGGGCGCGTGAACGCCGTTGCGTATGACCCCGTGAACAGCAATGTTTACTACGCAGGCGCGCCGCAGGGCGGCGTGTGGAAAACCACCGACGGCGGCGCCACTTGGCAACCTCTCACAGACTACTG
This sequence comes from bacterium, assembly GCA_029335935.2. Classification (GTDB taxonomy): domain Bacteria; phylum Armatimonadota; class Fimbriimonadia; order Fimbriimonadales; family GBS-DC; genus GBS-DC. Next base: position 3,218 of record JARJMV020000269.1, on the reverse strand, counting down.
GCAGTTCCTCCAAGTCGCCTGCATCGCCGTCCACCCGACCGATCCGAATGTAGTTTATGTGGGCACGGGCGACTTTCAGGGCTGGATGCGCCCGTTCTCGCAAGGCGTGATGCGCTCCACCGACGGCGGGCAAACCTGGCAGAGTCTGGGCGCCACGCAGTTCGGCAACCGCTGCGTCTCCGACATCATCATCGACCCCGAAAACCCGAACATCATCACCGTCTGCACCGCTTGGGGACCCTATCAAAGCGTTGCGGGCAACCTGTGGCGTAGCACCAACGGCGGCGATGCTTGGACGCAGGTAAGCAACATCAGCGCCATCTGGAGCGACTTAGCCGTCAGTGCGCGCGACCCTGCCACAGGCAGACGCTACTACTACGCGGTGGGACACGGCAGCCCCGGACGCCTGCTGCGCTCCAGCAATCGCGGACAGACTTGGACGACGCTCACCCCGCCTTTCAGCGCAAGCAACCAATCCTCGCTGCGCGTGGCGACCTCGCCCAACGACCCCAACCGCGTGTACCTGATGTCGGGCGCAGACCAACAAGTGTGGGTCAGCAACGACACGGGCAACACTTGGACGCCGATGAACCCCACGGTGGACGGCGGGTTCTATCAAGCGTGGTACGACGCGACGATGCACATCTCCACCGACGGCGCAGGCAACGATGTGCTGTATCTGGGGCTGGTGGATGTGGCGCAGTGGACGCAGGCGTTCGGCTGGCGCTCCATCGGCTTGGGCTTCACAAACCAAGCGAATATCCATGTCGACATCCACAGCATGGCAATCAACCCGCGCAACCCCAACGAGCTGCTCATCGGCACGGACGGCGGCGTCTATCGGCTGACCTACACGCCCAGCACGGGCGCGGTGAACATCACGGGGCTCAACGCCACGCTGGGCATCACCCAACTCTACTGGGCGGCGTTCCACCCTACGGACCCGAACCGCATGATGGGCGGCGCGCAGGACAACGCCACACCCCGCGCGAACGGCAATCTCAGCAGCTGGCGGTGCATCGTCGGCGGCGACGGCGCCTACTGCGCCTATAACCCCACGAACCCGAGCGTCCAGTACGCCAGCTATCAAGGTTTACATATCTATAGAACAGCGAATAACTGGAGCAGTGCGGAATTGATCGGACCCGACTACGGTTCGGATAGGGTGGCGTTCATCGCGCCGCTCACCGTCCACCCAGCCCAGCCCAACTGGATGCTGGCAGGCACGAACTACCTTTACCTGTGGAACGAAACCACGCGCACTTGGACAAACCGACTTGGGGGACAATCGCTCACGAACGGACGCCTGCGCGCCATCGCGGGCGCTCCCAGCAACGCGAATGTCATCTACACTGGCGGCGACGATGGGCAGTTGTGGATGACCACGAACGCGGGCAACTCTTGGCGACCAATCAACGCCAACCTGCCCAACCGCGCCATCATGGACATCGCCGTCCACCCCACAAACCCCTACAAGGTCTATGTCGCGCTCGGCGGGACGGGGACACCCCATGTGTATCGCTGCGACAACACGCTCGCGAACCCCGTGCAGTGGGTCAACATCAGCGGCTCTGGCATTACGGGGTTGCCCGATGTGCATACCAACACGGTGGCGCTCGACCCTACCGCGCCTGACTTGGTGATTTATGTCGGCAACGATGTCGGCTTCTTCTACACGGTAGACGGCGGGGCGACTTGGCGCAACGGCACGCAGCCAAGGGGATTGCCCAATGTGCAGGTGAACACCGTGCGCGTTGTGCCTGCCACAGGCTACCTGATGGCGGCGACCTACGGGCGCGGCATCTGGCGTATCCAACTGCCCCTCACCCCCACAGGCGATGTGAACGGCGACGGCTGCGTCGATGATAGCGACCTGCTGTTGGTGCTGTTCCAGTTCGGAAGCACCAACGCCCAAGCCGACCTGAACCGCGACGGCATCGTGGATGACGCTGACCTGCTGCTGGTGCTGTTCAACTTCGGCAGCGGATGTTAGAGAAAACCTGCCTCTCGCCAGCGCCTCAGTGGCAGGTGGAGGAATGTTAAGGTTTTGTTGAATCCGCCTGTTTTTGGCAGGAATCGGGAGTTGGTAGGACTACTAAAAAAGGGGACGATAGGCAAAGGAGAGCAAAACCTATCGCCCCCAACAGAGGTGTGTAGTTGCTTGCTATCTATATAGACGCAATCTCGCGTCGAAAAGTTCCCGATTTCGGGTACAATTCGGCGCGAGATGCGTTCGCGAGACACATTCCGACGCGCCATCGCCCATATCGCGGAGGCGGAGTCGTTCCTGATTGTTCCTCACCTGCATCCTGACGGGGACGCGCTGGGCAGTGCGCTGGGGCTATACCACGCCCTCAAGCAGATAGGCAAGACCGCCGTGACGGTCGTGAGCCACGACAGCGTGCCCGAAATCTACCGATTTTTGCCCGATTGGGAGCATGTTCAGCTGGAGCATCCCCATCACACCACTTATGACTTAGCAATCGTGGTCGATCAGAGCCAGTTGAGCCGCGCGGGCAAACACGAGCGACTGGCGCGCGCTGCACGCGCAATCCTACAGATTGACCACCATATGCCGTTGGAGCCGTTTGCGGATGTGCGGCTGGTGGACACTGCAGCGGCGGCGACCGCCGAGCTGGTCTACCGCCTGTTGCGCGCGATGCATGTGCCCCTCACGCCCGAAATCGCCACATGCCTGCTCACAGGCATCGTGACCGATACTTTCTCGTTCAAGTTTCCCAACACAACCCCGCGCACGCTACGAATCGCCGCCGCGCTGCAGCAAGCGGGCGCGGATCTTAGCTTCATCAACGAGCAGGTGTTCGAGACGCGCTCGTTCTCGGCGGTGAAGCTGCTGGGGCTTGCGCTTTCCACTCTGCAGCGCACCAGCGACGGCGCGATTGCATGGGTCGCTATCCCGCGCCGCGCCTTCGAAGAAGCGCACGCCCACGAGGAAGAGACTGAAGGTATCGTGAACTTCGTGCGCTCCCAGCGCGGCGAGCAGGTGGCAATGATGCTGCGCGACTCGCCCAACGGCACGGTGCGCGCGAGTCTGCGCAGCCGAGGCAAGGTGACTGTGGCGCAACTCGCGCAACAGTTCGACGGCGGCGGACACGAAAACGCCGCCGGCTGCACCTTAGAGACCAGCTTGGCGGAAGCGGAGATGATTCTGGTACAAGAGGCGCGACGATGGATGGAGTCCTCAACATAGATAAACC
>JARJMV020000076.1 GCA_029335935.2 bacterium | reverse complement strand
AGGCTCCACCGCCAACGCGACTGGAGCAACTATCGTCTCGTGTTGGGGGCAGGTCCGCGCCTGTTGCAAAACGGGCGCATCTCACTCTACCCGCCAGGCGAGGGGTTCCGCGATAGACGGGTATACGCTTTGGGCAAGCGCGTCGCAGTGGGCGTCACAAAGCACAATAAACTGATACTGGCTGTGGTGGAGCAGCCCATCTCGTTGCGTCGCTTGGCGCAGATGATGCGTGCGTTGGGGGCCGTGGACGCGATTGCGTTAGACGGCGGTGGCTCCAGCACGCTCTACTACCGACGCGAGGTGAAGGTGTTGCCCAAGCGCAAGTTGACGAACCTGCTGGTTCTCTACGAAGACCACGCCGAGTACGAAGCGCGCGTGGCGCGGCTCAAACCTCAGAACCGCTTCGCGAAGCGTTAGCCCAGTACGCGTTCGAGGTAGCGTTGGGTCTCAGGGAACGGTGGCACGCCCCCATAGCGCCGCACATTGCTCGGACCCGCGTTGTAGGCGGCAAGCGCGAGCGATAGGTCGCCAAACTGTTGAATCAGATGATTGAGGTAGCGCACGCCCCCCTCGATGTTCTGGACGGGGTCGTAGGGGTCTTGTACGCCCAGCGCGCGTGCGGTTTCGGGCATCAGCTGCATCAGCCCGATAGCCCCCTTAGGGGAGATGGCGCGCGGATCGCCCCCCGATTCTGCCTCGATGACGCGCAGAATGAGCTCCGTATCGAGGTTATAGCGTGCGGCGATAGGCGCGACGAGGGGCGTCCACTGCTGCACGGCGGGTCGGATATGCATGCCGGGCGGGGGCGCGCTGCCGACAGGGAACCCCACAGGCGCCACGAACGCCGTCTCGAACGGCTGGGGCGGCCTTGTTTCGCCCCGCAACTCGCGCACTCGGCTCTCAATCGCCTGAACCCGTTGAAGCGTCCTCTGAAAGGCGTCGCTGATACGCATAGACCGCCGCCTCATCCACCTCGTTTTGCACGAGGCGTTGGATTTCGTGTTGGTGCTGCTCGTAGGCGCGGATGCGCAGTTGGGTGAGCGCGTCGCGCTCGCGCCGCGCCTGGAGATAGACCTCGCGCGCGTGTGCTTCCTGCTCTTGGAGCAAAGGCAGTGTGTCCTGCAGGCGTTGCAGGCGCGTCGCCATCGCGGCGAGCGTCTGCTCACGCGGCGACCACTCTTCAGGGCGGATGGAAGCCTCCGCAATCTGACGCATCTGTTCAGCGAGCGCACGGATTTGCATCTCCAGTTGCACGCGCTGGCGCACCGCGTCCTGCAACGCGCGATAGGCGATCCCCTCGCGCGTCTCCCGATAGCGCAACACTCGCTCCAAGCGAAACCGAAAGCGTCGCATCTCCATAGGATATATCGGGCACAGCGCCGATTCTCTGCAGGGGCTACTCTGGGTTTCGCTATTGGCGAGGAATGCCTCGCCACACTTAGCGACCTCGCAAGGGAAGTCGCGAAACGGGGTATCCTTAGGGAGATGGATACCTTCCAGTGGGGCATTTTAGGCACAGGGAAGATAGCTCGGCGGTTTATGCAAGCGGCGTTCTATGTGCCTCAAGCGCAGGTGGTCGCCGTCGGTTCGCGCACGCAGGCAAGTGCGGAGCAGTTCGGGGCGCAATACGGCGTGCCGAAACGCTACGGCAGCTACGACGCCGTGTTGGCAGACCCCGAAGTGCAGATTGTGTATATCGCGACGCCGCACAGCCTGCACGCTGAGAACGCGCTCGCGGCGGTTCAAGCGGGCAAGCATGTGCTGTGCGAGAAGCCGTTCACCCTAAACGCCTCTCAAGCGGCGGCAGTGGTAGACGCCGCACGCACGCGGGGCGTGTTCGTGATGGAAGGGATGTGGACGCGCTGTTTCCCTGTGGTGCGCGAGATTGTGCGGCGGATGCACGCGGGCGAGCTGGGCGAGATACGCTCGGTGCTGGCGGATTTCGGCTTCCGACCAGAGTTCAACCCTGCGAGCCGCCTCTTCGCGCCTGAACTGGGCGGCGGCGCGCTACTCGATGTGGGCGTCTACCCTGTCGCGCTGGCGTTCTTGGCGCTGGGGAAGCCCCAGCAAGTGGTCGCGCATGCAACGCTCGGCGCAACGGGCGTGGACGAACTCTGTGGGATACTGTTTCGCTACGAGAACGGCGCACACGCGGTCCTCAGCGCGTCGCTGCAAGTGGAGACGCCCAAGCAAGCGCATATCTGCGGCACGCTCGCACGAATCCATATGCCCGCCCCGTGGTGGAAACCGTCGGAAGCGTACCTCATCCGCAACGACGGCTCACAGGAGCATCTGCTCTACCCCTATGAGGGTGACGGGCTGCAGTTCGAAATCCGACATGTGCACGACTGCCTGCGTCAGAACCTGCGCGAAAGCCCATGGATGCCGTTAGATGAGACACTGACGATTATGCACACGCTCGATGCGCTGCGTGAGCAGATGGGCGTGCGCTACCCAGGAGAGTGAGGGATGCCCCACGCGCGGATTGTGGTGGTGGGTAGCGCGAACACCGACTTGGTGGTCGCTGCGCCGTCGATACCTGCGCCGGGTGAGACGGTGCTGGGCGGCGATTTGCAGGTGATAGCGGGCGGCAAGGGCGCGAACCAAGCGGTCGCGGCGGCGCGGCTGGGCGCGGAAGTGCGCTTCATCGGGCGCGTGGGCAACGACGACTTCGGCAAGCAGACCCTTGCAAACCTGCAGCGGGAGGGCATCGACACGCGCTCTGTGTTCGTCAGCGACGACGCACCCTCGGGCGTTGCGCTGATTACCGTCTCGGCGCAGGGGGAGAACAGCATCGTGGTCGCGCCGGGCGCGAACATGCGCCTCACAGCGAACGATATCGCCCGCGCCGCCGACGCCTTCGAGCAAGCCGACGCCGTGATTACTCAACTGGAGATCCCGCTGCAAGCCGTGCAAGCGGCGGCGCAGCACGCGCGTCAGTATGGCGCACGGTTCATTCTCAACCCTGCGCCTGCTCGTGAACTGCCCCCTGCGCTCTACGCGCAGACAGACTACCTCATCCCCAACGAAGTGGAGGGGCAACAGCTGACGGGCGAGTCGTCGCCGGAGCGCGTTCTTGCGGCGTTGCAGGCGCGCGGCTGCCGTACTCCAATCCTCACGCTGGGAGCGAAGGGCGTGGCGTATCTGGCGCAGGGCGCGCTGCGAGTGGTTCCTGCTTACCCCGTGCAGGCGGTGGACGCCACAGCAGCAGGCGACGCTTTCATCGCAGGGTTCACTGTCGCGCTCTGCGAAGGGCGCACGCTGGAGCAGTCCATCGATTTCGGACAGCGCGCGGCTGCGCTCACCGTCACGCGCTGGGGCGCACAAAACGCGCTCCCCAGCCGCCAAGAGGTAGAAGCCTACGCCTTTTAACCCCTTCTTCACACAGCGCCTGTGTATCATTTCGCTATGCGTTCGATACTTTGGCGATTTGGGTTTATAGGGCTGTTATCGCTCACCTTCACAGGCGCGTTCGCGCAGCAGTTCGCTACAGGCGTAGTGTTCCACGACCGTAATCGTAACGGCGTCCGCGACGCGGGCGAGCCGGGCGTCCCGAATGTGTTGGTCTCTAATCAGCGCGAGGTGGTCAAGACCGATGCGCAAGGGCGGTATCGGCTGCCTGTGGACGACGACACGATTCTATTTGTGGTTAAGCCGCGCGGCTGGATGACGCCCCTCTCGGAAGATAATGTGCCGCGCTTTTACTACATTCACAAGCCGAACGGCTCGATTCGCCTGCAGTATGGGGGCGTAGCGCCGACGGGTGCGCTGCCCGCATCGGTCGATTTCCCGCTCTACCCGCAGCGCGAGTCGGATCGGTATCGCGCGTTGATTTTCGGCGATACGCAGCCGCGCGATATGCAAGAGATCTTCTACATCGGGCGCGATGTGGTGCGCGAACTGATTGGCACCCGCGAAGCGGCTTTCGGCGTCGTGCTGGGCGATGTGCTGTTTGACAACCTGAGCCTCTTCCCCGCGATAACCGCAGTGATGGGGCAAATCGGCGTCCCCATCTACTATGTGCTGGGCAATCACGATATCAACTTCGACTCGCCCGACGACGCCAACAGCGACGAGACTTGGCATCGCTACTTCGGACCGAACTACTATGCGTTCCAGTGGGGACGGACGCACTATCTGGTGTTGGACGATGTGGTGTGGTTCGGGGCGCAGGGCGAGCAGCGCGGACGCTATGTGGCAGGGCTGGGCGAGCGACAACTGGAGTTCATTCGCAACTATTTGCGCTATGCGAACCGCAACGACCTCATAGTGATACTCATGCACATCCCCCTGTGGGAGCTGCCCGACGCGGAGCGTCGGCAACTGTTTGACTTGCTCGCGCCGTTCCCCAACACAGTTTCCTACTCCGCGCACACGCACATCCACCTGCCCCGCTTCTTCGGCGCGGATACGGGTTGGAACGGGCGCACGCCCCATCATCACATCAACACGGTGACGGTATGCGGCAGCTGGTGGACGGGCGCGCCCGACCCGATTGGCATCCCGCACACCACCCTGCGCGACGGCACGCCGAACGGCTATCTGTGGATGACAGTGAACCGCAACCGCTACCATGTGCGCTATCAGGCAGCGCGCCGCCCCGCCGACTACCAGATGCACATCTACGCGCTCGATGAGGTGGAACGCGCCAAACTGGGCGAGACGCCCGTGCTGGTGAACTTCTTCTTCGGCTCGGAACTCTGCACGGTGGAGATGCGTGTGGGCGAGGGCAACTGGATCCGTATGCAACAGGTAACCGATACGCCCGACCCGGCCTACGCCGCGCTCAAACAGCAAGAGCAGGAGTTCAACCTGCCGGGCAGACGGCTGCCCGGACTGAACCCCGCCGTCCACCTATGGCGCGCGAACCTCCCCGCCGACTTGCCGCGCGGGATGCACCGTATCGAAGTGCGCGTGCGCAACCTGTTCGGCGACGAGTTCCGCGATAGGCGCGTAATCCGCGTGCGCTAAACGGTCTGCCATAGCGGGTATACTCTCACCCGCTATGGCGGTCGCGTTGGTCTTTCCAGGGCAGGGCGCGCAGCGTCCAGGGATGGGACGCGAACTCTACGAGCGCAGTCCCGCCGCACGACAAGTGTTCGAATTCGCCTCCGAGCGCGCAGGGCGTTCCTTTATGCAGTTGTGCTTCGAGACCGATGAGGAGACGCTCAAGCGCACGGAGAACGCGCAGCCCGCGCTGCTGGTGACCTGCTACGCAGCGTGGGCGGCGCTGCACGAAGCGGTTCCCGAATTCACGCCCGACTATGTGGCAGGGCACAGCGTCGGCGAGTACCCTGCGCTCACCGTCGCTGGGGTCTGGAGCCTTGAAGAATCGCTGCGCTGGGTGGAGCAGCGCGCGACAGCGATGCATGTGCTGGCGCACAAAATCCCCGGCTCGATGGTCGCCGTGATTGGGCTAACGGGCGAGCAGGTAGAGGCGGTCTGCGCGCAGGTGCAGCACGAGACAGGCGCGGTGGTGACCCCCACCAACTACAACGCGCCGAACCAGATTGTCATCTCAGGCGCGGTGAACGCGCTCCAAATCGCGGCGCAACGCTTACAAGAGGCAGGCGCACGGCGCATTATCCCGCTCGCCGTCGCCGGCGCGTTCCATTCGCCGATTATGCAGCCCGCCGCCGAGCTGATGACCGAAGCCTACCGCGAAGCGAACTTCCAAAAGCCGACCTACCCGTTCTTCTCCACCATCGAAGTGCGCGTGCTGGACGACCCCGACGAAATCCGCCTCGTGATGGCGCAACAGATTGCCCGACCCGTGCGCTGGCAACAAAGCGTAGAGGCGTTGGGCGCGCTCGGCGTGGATACCTTCATCGAACTCGGCGTCGGCGAGGTGCTGTCGGGGCTAATCAAGCGCATCCTGCCCGACGCGCGCACGCTCCGTGTGGTAGACTCTAAGACCTTAGACGAGACCGTCGCGTTTTTGCGAGGCGCAGCATGACGATTCGTTTAGACGAGCGTGTGGCGTTAGTCACAGGCGCGGGCAGGGGCATCGGGAAGGCAGTTGCGCTGGCGTTGGCGCAAGCGGGCGCGAAGGTCGCTGCGCTTAGCCGCACTGAGAGCAACGCCCAAGAGACCGTCCATGCCATCGAGAGGGCAGGGGGGCAGGCAATCGCCTTCGGCGGCGATGTCGCCGAGACAGCGACCGTCGAAAGCCTAATCGACCAAACCCTCAAACACTGGGGGCGTCTCGATATCGTGGTGAACAACGCAGGCATCACGCGCGACACACTCCTACTGCGCATGAAAGACGAGGACTGGGACGCCGTATTGCAGACCAATCTGAGGGGCGCGTTCCTGTGCAGCCGTGCTGCGCTCAAGCCTATGATGCGCCAGCGCTGGGGTAGAATCATCAACATCAGCTCGGTGGTCGGGCTGACGGGCAATGCTGGTCAGGCGAACTACGCCGCGTCTAAAGCCGCGCTGCTGGCGTTCACTAAAACCGTCGCGCTGGAGATGGGCAGCCGCAACATCACCTGCAACGCCGTCGCGCCCGGACTCATCGAAACCGACATGACGCAGGCGTTGTCCCAACAAGTGCGCGAACAGGCACTCCAGCGCATCCCGCTGGGGCGATTCGGCAGCCCCGACGAGATTGCGTATGGGGTACTCTTTCTATGTAGCGAGTTTGCCTCGTATATCACGGGGCAAGTGTTCGTTATCGACGGCGGTCTGACCGCCGGCATCTAACCATCAGAGGAGGTAAACCGAATGAACCCAGAGATCTATGAGCGTGTGCAGAAAGTGATTGTGGAGCAACTCGGCGTCGACGAAAACGCCGTGACCCCTGAGGCGAGCTTTATCGACGACTTCAACGCCGACTCGCTGGACTTGGTGGAGCTGGTGATGGCGTTCGAGCAGGAGTTCGATGTCTCCATCTCCGAAGAGGAATCGGAGCAGGTGCGCACAGTGGCAGACGCCGTGCGGTTGCTCACGGAGAAGCTGCAGATGGAAGAGTGATGCGCCGCCGCGTCGTTGTCACTGGGCTTGGGCTGATTACCCCGCTGGGGCTGGGCACGGAGGCGTTTTGGGAAGGGCTGACCACGCCGCGTCGAGTGGTCGGACCCATCACGCGCTTCGACGCCACAGGCTTTGCCACGCGCATCGCCGCCGAGGTGAAGGCGTTCGACCCGACGCAGTTTATGGATCGCAAGGACGCCCGACGCGCCTCGCGGTTCATTCAGTTCGCGATTGCGGCGACCACCCTCGCCCTGCAAGATGCGCAGCTCCAAATCACTGACGCCAACCGCGAGCATGTGGGCGTGCTGATTGGCTCGGGCATCGGCGGAATCGACTATATGGATACGCAGGTGCGCGCGTTAGATCGGCACGGACCCGACCGTGTCAGCCCGTTCCTGCCCGCAATGATGATTAGCGACATGGCGTCGGGGATGGTCTCTATCCATTTCGGCGTCAAGGGCCCGAACCTGTGCGCGGTGACGGCGTGTTCCACTGGCGCGGACGCCATCGGGCTGGCGATGCGCCTGATTCAGTACGGCGACGCGGAAGTGATGCTTGCAGGCGGCGCGGAGGCGGCAATCGAGCCGATAGGGATTGCAGGCTTCTGTGCGGCGCGCGCAATGTCGACGCGCAACGACGACCCCGAACGCGCCAGTCGCCCCTTCGACGCCCAGCGCGACGGGTTCGTGATGGGCGAGGGCGCAGGCGTGCTGGTGCTGGAATCGCTCGAACACGCGCAGGCGCGCTGAGCGCGCATCTACGCCGAACGGCGCGGCTACGGCATGACCGCCGACGCCTACCACATCCCCCAGCCCGACCCTGATGGCGACGGCGCGATGCGCGCC
>JARJMV020000258.1 GCA_029335935.2 bacterium | reverse complement strand
TGCGGGAAGGGATAGGGACGGGCAACTGTTTGCAAAGTGCAGTGCATCAAACACCGTAGAATTACTGGGCAACAGCTGCTTCGCCTTGATGTTTCCTGGTGTATAATAGACGCTTCACGAGGTAGGAGACACTGCGAGAATCCGCAGCGCAACCTAATACAGCAGGGATACTCTGGAGACGATGAAGGGGTTCCTGAATCGCATCATTCACGGCAATTGTCGTGAGGTGCTCACGCAGCTGCCGGATGACTGCGTTGATCTTATCGTTACCTCGCCGCCTGATGCCGACCAGCGTAAGGATGTCTATGGCGGGGTTCACCCCGACCGCTATGTGGAATGGTTTATGCCCATCGCTGCTGAGCTCAAGCGCGTTCTGAAATCCACAGGTGCGTGCGTGCGGTTAGACCGACGCTACACAGGCATCGAAGTTGTTGAGTATTTACTTTTCCTCCACTCGCAAGCATCGGATGAGACGATTTTCGGCAACGCTTAGTGGAACCAATTGCGCTGATAGTTAGTGAGGGGCGCAAATCCAGCGCAACGGGGGTTGACCTTTCAGGACCGAACATTCTCGCCACTCACTGTGTGGGGAACCTCTAAAGATTTCGCGTCGCTGCCAATAATACGGAGTGATGTTCACGCCGATAGTCGGAGCCGAGCAGACACTCAGCGCGGAATCACCATTTGCGATAGGCGTATCGAACGCCTCGCCTCAGGATGTGTTCGAGTCGGTTCTGCAGGAACTACTGGATACGGACCCAGAGTTGCCAGCGTACGCCTCCGTGTTGCCGATGCCGCTGCCTGCGCCGATAGCGAGCAGCGACCTGCAAGCAACACGCGAGGGCATGGCTACACACTTGGAGACGGGGGCGCTTACCAGTTCTCAACCCGTGCCGATGCTGCTCGTCGTGGACGCCCTACCTCCACAGGGCGATGCTAATCCGACTGATACGCTTATTGGGGGCAGCTCCACAGAGTTCGCCGATTTTCTGCCTGCTGGAGCAACCGATAGGGTGGAGCGCTTTGAGAGTGATTTCGTGATGGAGATTGCGCCACACGAGGCGTCGTCGCAAGCGACGGCATCTCCTCCTCCTCCCGACGGCGATGAGGGCGTTTCCCCTGTGTTGTCCGCCCGTCAGGGCGAGACGCTCCCCTCGCCGTCGCCTGCAGCTGATGCGCCAGAGCCTGTGCTTGAATTGCGCCGTTCCGCGCGTGAGGATTTGCGCGACGCGCCCTCCCACGCATTCGCTTTGCATGGCGCTTCCGCTGCGCCAGCCGCCGCGCCTGCCGAGCTCTCGCACGCAATCACGCCCGATTCTCCCAACTGGAACGCGGTGGAGCAGGCGGCGCAATACATCGAGCGGTTGGCGTATGACCGCGAACGCGATAGTATCACTGTTCGCCTCGACCCGCCCGAGTTAGGCGTGATCGAGCTGCGCGTGCAGGCGCAGGGCAACGAGGTTCAGGCGTGGGTCAGCGCGGAGCGCGACTTCACACGCCAGCTGCTGCAGCAGGCCCAGCAGCACCTGCGCGAGCAACTCGAATCGCGCGGATTGCAACTCACCCATTTCGATGTCGGGGGGCAAGGCAACTCCCCCTTCGCGCAGGCGCACGCTTACCGCGCGCCTGCCGCCCAAAGAAACAATATTCCACACCCCTCAGCGGCTACGGACAGCCTCAGATTCTACGATGGACGATGGAGCGTCTGGGTGTGAACACTGTCAGACGGAGGTTGTTCGATGACCATAGGAGCGATACAACAGGGCGCAAACGCCCCATTCAGCCACTCGCGTACCACGATGGACACCTACCAGTTTCTGCGGTTGCTTATCGTGGAACTGACCTCGCAGAACCCGATGGATCCCATCAAAGACCGCGACTTTCTGGCGCAGATGGCGCAGCTCAACACCGCGCAACAGATGGAGCGGTTGGGCGCGATGTTCAGCACCTTCCAAGCGGCAGGACTCATCGGACGCGAGGTGGAAGCCACCTTGCCCAGCGGGGTGCAAATCGCAGGCAAGGTAGAGTCGGTGCAGATGAGCGCAGGACGAGCGTTTCTAACCGTTAACGGCGAGCAGATACCGATGGAATCGGTACGCGCCATTCGTTGAGGAGGTGAGTATCTATGTGGCAAGCGATGCTTTCGGGAGTCGCCAGTTTGAAGGCGCACCAGACCAAGATGAATGTGATTGGCAACAATATCGCGAACATCAACACGACAGGGTTCAAGAGCAGTCGCGTGCATTTTCAGGACTTGATGGCGCAGACCTTTCGCGCAGCGAGCCGACCCAGCGAGGTGCTGGGCGGGGTGAACCCCATTCAAGTGGGGTTGGGCGTCAAGGTCGGCGCGATCGATGTGCATACACTGCAGGGCGCGCTGGAGATGACTGGGCGCAACACCGACCTCGCCATTCAGGGCAACGGCTACTTCATGCTCACGAACGGGCGCGACATCCACTACTCGCGCGACGGCGCGTTCGGTCTCGACTCGTCGGGCTTTCTGGTGCATCGCGGCACTGGCTGGAAAGTGCTGGGCTGGATGGCAGATCCGGGCGGGCTGATTGATACCAACTTGCCTATCAACGCGCAATCGGTGTTGCAGTTCCCTGTCGGCTCGCAGGCGGCGGTCAGCCAGACGACCGTGGTGCGCTACACGGGCAACCTGAACGCGAACGCGCTGCCGTCGCAAACCTACGCGGCGACCGTGCGCGTGTACGACGCGCTTGGCGGCTCGCACGACATTACCATCACCTTCACCAATCGCCAGATGCCCGCCGCCGGCACGCCTCCCCCAGGCGCTGTGAGCTCTTGGGAGTGGTCGGCGGTGGAGGGTAGCCTGCCCGTCGGCGACTTCAGCACGGGCGGCAACACGCGCCTCTACTTCAACAGTCAGGGCGAACTCGTCGGCTCCACTACGCAACAGATCACCATCACACCCACCAACGGCGCGCAACCGTTCACAGTGAACTTAGACCTGAGCCAAATCACCTCGCTGGCGGCGGAGTCCATCGTGCAGCCCGTGTATCAAGACGGCTTCCCCCCTGGCACGCTGCAGGAGTTCACGATTGGCGTCGACGGCACGATTCAGGGCGTGTTCTCCAACGGTCTCTCGCGTCCGATGGGGCGGATTGCGCTTAGCCTCTTCTCTAACCCTGCGGGGCTGTTCCGACTGGGCAACAACATGTGGCGCATGACCGACAACTCCGGGCTGCCCCAAGTCGGCGCGCCCACCACCGGCGGCTTGGGCGAAATCAACTCAGGCTACTTGGAGCAATCGAATGTGGACTTGGGCGGCGAGTTCGCCGATATGATAGTGACGCAGCGCGGCTTCCAAGCGAACACGCGCATCGTATCGGTCGTGGACGAGATGCTCGCCGATGTGGTGAACATGAAGCGGTAGTACTGACGGAGCGGCGCGTTATCGCCGCTCCGCCCACAGGCGCGCGGTGTGCCGTCCGTTCGCACGCCACGCCTCCGAGTAGTGTATAGGGCGCATCCACGGGGGCAGCAGCGAGGGCAGCTCTTTCGGGCGCACGACGCGCACATCGGACGCAGGCTTGCCATACCGCGCGCGATGCTCCACTGTGAACGCCTCCACCAGTAGCGCGCCGCCCGACACGAGCCACTCGCACGCGCGAGCAATCAACCCGCGCGAGTAGAAATAGAACAGCGTTATCAACTCGTATCGCTCCGACGGTTGCCACGGGGACTTCTCCAAGTCGGTGCAGAGCCACATAATCGGGGCGCTATCGGGCGCGTAGCGCGTCTGCAGGTCGCGCCCGCGCTCCATCGCTTCAGGCAGCCGGTCGACCGCGCGGACGCGCCAGCCCAAATCGGCGAGGTAGACCGCCTCGCGTCCGCCGCCGCAGCCTAAGTCCAGCGCGCGCCGTTCGGAATCGGGGTGTAGGCGCGGCGCAACCGATTCCAGCCATTCGTTCGGTCGCCATAGGCGGTATCGCGCGTTCTCATCGGCGTTCGGGGGCGGTTCGGCGAGTTGCGCTTGTCGCCCACGCGCGTGGAGCCAGCCCAGCGCGGCGTAGGCGTCCAACGAGTCGCGAATCAGCCGAATCGTGCAGTGGGGTGGCGGCAACTCGTGCGTGCGATGGGGCAGTTCCTCCAGCGGAATAAACACTGCGCCTGCGTGCGCCCGCGCAACGCTTAGGTAGTCGGTAGGCAGCAGCATCGCTCACTCACTGCTGAGGCGGCTATACTCCTCGCGCAGCGCGACGGCGTCTTGGGCGCGCCCCTGCGCTTCATACAGCGCGGCGAGGTCGCTCAGCGTTTGCAGGTGCGCGCTCAGGATTTGCCGCTCGCGTTCGGCGTTATACAGCCCCAGTGCGCGCCCCGCGAGATTGAACGGGTAGGTGACCTCGCGGTAGTTGCGGAACACCTGCAACGCCGCCTCGTAGTGCCCTTGTGCACGCATGCGCTCGCCCTGTGCCCGATAGTCGCGCGCCAACGCCAGATGCGCGAACCCATACGCCGTCTCCACCATCTCAGGTATCGCGCGGACGCGCCCGTAGGGGCTGTTCTGGATTTCAATCATGCGCTCGTAGAACCGCCTCGCCGCGTCGGTCAGGCGCGGCTGCGACTCGTCGGGCTGGGCGAGGCGTGCGAGCTTGAGCAGGGCAGGCAGGCTGTGCGGGTCGCGTTCCAACGCGGCTTGGTAATGCTCGCGCGCCTTGCTGAGGTCGTTCTCGCGTTCGTAGTACAGCCCCAGTCGGTAGAGGTTGCGCGGCGACGGCTTGAGCCGAACGGAGCGTTGCATCAGCTCCAGCGCGGTCTCGCGCCTGCCCAGAGCATAGTAGAGCTCGCCCGAGTCCATCAGGTAGTCGGGGTTGCTCGCGTCGAAGCGTCGGGCCAGACTGTAGAGCTCGGCGGCTTGCGGCGCGTGCGAGACCAGCATCTCGTAGCGTCCCTGATGAGCGTACCACTCGCCCAACCCGAAGCTGGCGAGCGCAGTGGTGAGCGTGAGCGTGATGACCAGTGCGGTGCCGCGCCGCTCAATCGCGCGTATGGGTATCGTGAACACGCCGTCGGGCGCCAGCGCTATTCCCAGCCCCAACAGGGCGCAGAGCGTGATGAGATTCGCGAACGCTTGCAGGTCGGAGTCGACCGCGTTGTGGAGCGCAGCGCCGACGACCGCCGCCAGTATGCCGACGCGCATCGGACGCCAATCCGCCACTCGTGGGGCGGGGCGAGCCGGGTCGGGAGGCAGCTCGCGCTGCGCCGCGCGCATGAGCCAGCCGACGCCCATCGCCCCAAGCAGCAGCAGCGCGGGCAGCCCCGACTCGGCGGCGAGTTCCAAGTAGGTGTTATGCGCCGCGCGCGTATAGCCCACCTGCGCGTAGCGCGGGTATTGCCACTCGAACGCGCCTGTGCCCACGCCCATGAGGGGGTGCGCCAGCGCGGCGCGCGCAGCCCCCTTCCAAGTCTCCACGCGGAACGCGCCCGAATGCACATCTTGCGCCGCCGCTTGCGGGGTCAGCCGCTGTGTGGCGGGTGTGCTGAGCCAGAACACGCCGACAAGCAGCACGCCTACCAGCCCGATGCGCATCAGAAACTCGCGTGAGAGCAGTTTCCACGCGCCCGCCCACGCCATAAACGCCGCCGCCGCGCCCGCCATCGAGAGCATCCCCAGCCTCGAAGCGGTCAACGCCAGCGCGCTGAGCTGCAGCCACAAGCCGACTGTTATCAGCGCGGTGTAGACCCGACGACGCGCATCGGGCAACTCGCGCCCCGCCATCAGCAGCAGCCCCAGCGTGAGCGGCGCGCTCATCACAAAATAGCCCGCCAGCAGGTTCGGGTTGAAAAAACTCGCGAACACACGCCAGTTCGGGACGCCGCCCAGCGCGTTAATCAGATACTCAGCGCAGCCGCGCAATCCCAACAAGCTCGCGCTGATAATAATAGGAGTCGTCGCCAGCCATGCGGCTGCCCCGCGCCGCGCCGTCGCCGTCAGAGACAACACAGCCATCAGCCCCGACAGCCACTGTACCGTGCGCAGCAGCCCTGACCAGCCCGATTGCATCACCACTGTAGACAGCCCCAGCCACAACACAAGCGCCGCGAAGGGCAGCAGGAACCGCCCCACGGGCAATCGCCACATCTCGGCGTTCCACGCGGCGATGAGGAATCCCGCAAACACCAGCAGGCTAACTAAGAACGCCCCCATCAGGGGCATATCCGCGCTCCAGAGGAGCGCGCCGAGCGTGTCGGTGGGCGCGACGGGGCGTGCGCCGATAGACACACTGCCCGATAGCCACGGCGCGAGCGCGACGCCCACACTTGTTAGCCCCGTCGCCCACGACGCCCACTGCGGCGCGCGCGGCTTAACCTTCGCCTTGCCGTTTCCAGAGCGACTTGCGCCGTTCCTCTGCATAGTAAAATACCGCCTCTATCAGGGGCGACCAGTCGTAATAGATTTGTGGCAGCTCCGCCAGCGACGCCCAGCGCACGCCCTGCGATTCGAAGTGGGCATCGAGCGCGTCGAGCCGTTCGGCGCGTGTCAGGAACACGGGCGCACGGCAGGGCGACGGCTCCTGTGCGCTGCACGGCGTCAGCATATAGTCGCCCAGCAGGTGCAGCGATTCGACCACCGCGCCCGATTCCTCATACGCCTCGCGTCGGGCGGCGGCTTCAGGCGTCTCGTCCGCCTCGATGCGTCCGCTCGGCGCGCAGTAGCCCCGCTCGCGAATGTTCGCCAGCAGATAGCGTCCTGCGCCGTCGCTAATCAGCACGACCACATAGCGCGGCGGCGGCAGCGCACGCGCATGCCCTGTCGGAACGAACTGCATCCGCCGACCCGCCCACACCGCCTCCAACGCATCCCAGTCCATCAAGGCAGCTCCCCCTGACCGCCGACAATCTTGCCCTGCACATAACTCAGCGGAATCGCGCCTATCTGACGGCTATCCTCCGACCGCGCCAAGTTATCGCCCACCACGAAGATATGTCCTTCGGGCACTTGCCCGCCCATCATATACACCAGCGGCGTCCAATACTTTTCGGGCACGCGCTCGCCCCCAAACGCGACCACGCGCTTGATTAACAGCTCGCCGTTGGGGCGGATAATCACCACCACATCGCCGCGCTGGATGTTGCCAAACAGCCAGTAGGCGGTGGTCATCAACAGCCGATCGCCGCTTTTGTAGGTCGGCTCCATCGAGGGTCCATTCACCACCACGATACGGAAGTTCAACGCGAAAAAGAGCGCGAGCAGCCCGAAGATGGTGAGCAAGATGAGGGAGCGAGTGGTGCGCAGGGCGCGGCGTCGTTCCAGAGTATCCGTTGCTTGCATCGCGGGTGAACCTCCTCAGATTGCCGCGAACCGCTCCGCATTTCGGGGCGGACGCCATGGGTCGCGCGGATGATAGAACCGCCACACGATCTGCGCCGCTTCACGGATAGCGTTCTCCGCCTCGTTCTCGGGCGTCCAGCGCGTGTCCTCGTTCTCTTTCGTGAACAGCGCCAGCAGGTACGCCCCCGACGGCGCAAACACAATCCCTACATCCGAGCGCGAACGGTTGATTGCCCCTGACTTCAGGCACGCCGTCACCCACGGGGGCACAGACGCGCCAATCAGGTCGTCGTAGTACTGATGGCTCATAATACGCAGCATCCGCTCGCACGCGGCGGGCGAGGCGGCTTTGTAGGCGCGTATCGCGTCCAACAATCCGACCATCTCGTTCGGGGTGCACATGCCCATGCCCCACTTGTCGCGCAGCGCCTTGAGCTCGGCGTCGTCGGGCGGATGGAGCGCGAGCAACTTGGTATTGCGAAAGCCCAGCCGCTCCAAGTGGCGGTTCACCTCCACCGTGCCCAGCCGACGCGCCAACATAATCGTCGCCGTGTTGTCGCTGACGGTAATCATCAGGTGCAGCAGCAGCTTCACCTCTACTGACTGGTTCTCCTTGTAGAACTGCAACAGTCCAGAGCCTTCGCGGATATCCTCAGGGGTGATGGGCAGCTTCTCGCTGTAGCTCAGGCGTCCTGCGTCGATCTCCTCCATCGCTTTGCTCATCACAGCGACCTTGATGGTGCTGGCGGTCGGAAAAATCTCGTCGCCGCGATAGTGGATACGATGGTTGTGCTTGGTGTGATACAGGCTGTAGCCCATCACGCCGCGATGGCGTTCACACAGTGCATCCAGCTTCGCTTTGAGTGGTTTCGGGTCGCGCGCCATACCCTAAGTTTACCTGACAGCTGCGCCGTTGCCTCTCTGCAGAGGATAACTTAGAATCTGCAAAAGAGTCTCTATTGAGATTCCTCGCCTGCAGCTCAGAGTATGCGTCGCAAGTCGGAGTAGCAGCTCCAATGACTCCCTTATCTATGGAATAACCCAGGCGGTCTGAAGCGGCGGGTG
>JARJMV020000255.1 GCA_029335935.2 bacterium | reverse complement strand
GTCTATAGCACGCTCAAACAGATGCACTGGGACGAGCGCGTGAGCTTCCACAACAATAATGTAGACCACTTCGCAGGACACACTTTCGGCTGCCAGGAGAACTATTTAGTGCGCACAGACGACCGCCTGCCCAGCGACTGGCATAAGCTGGTGCTGCCGTTTCTGACCTCGCGCCAAAGCGTCGCGGGAGCAGTGCGCGTTGGCGGGCCTCGCCTCGACCACGCGGCGTTCCGACCCTCCCTCTCCGAAGTCGCCGACCACCCCATCGATTTCATCTGGGTCTCGAATGTCTACAATGTGGAACCTGACCCGACCGTCCAGTATCAGCTTTCCCAGCGCGCCGACCACATCGTGCGTGAGAACGCCTCGCGCGTGCGTTTCAATCGCGCGATTATCAATCCGAAGTGGGACAGCGTGTACGGCTACCAGAACTATCAACGGCTGCACCTGCTGTTTGGCGAGGGCAACATGAGCGAGTATGCCGCCGCCCTGAAAATCGGAACCACCTGCTTAGTGTTGGACCTCGCCGAAGCCCGCGCGATCCCCAACTGGCTGCGCCTGCAGGACGCCCTGCATACCCTCAAGAGCATCTCGCGCGACGCCACCCGTAAATGGATTGTCACGATGCTCGACGGCAGCACGATCTCCGCCATCGATCTGCAACGCGCCTACCTGCAACTCGCCCAGAAACGCTTCGCCGGGCGCGACCCCGAAACCGACTGGGTGCTGCACGAGTGGCAGTATGTGCTGGATACCTTAGAGACCGACCCAGAGAAGCTGGAAGACCGCCTCGACTGGCTCATCAAACTGCGCATCCTGCGCGAGTATATGGAAGACACAGGCGCGCAGTGGGGCGATGAGGCGCTCCACTCTATAGATTTGGAATATCACAACATCAACCCCGAACAGGGTCTCTACTACGCGCTGCAACAGATGGGCGAGGTGGTCCGTGTGATCGACGATGTGCAGAGTGAGACGAGCGTAACCACGCCGCCCGCTGACACCCGCGCCCACGCGCGCGGCTATGTCATCAAGAAGCTCGCCGAGCGACGCTACAACCGCTACTACATCGACTGGGATATCGTGTATGTAGACCGCAATCGTCAGGTGGACATGCGCGACCCGTTCAACACCTACACGCGCGAGGCGGAGCGGTTCGTGGCGATGTTGTAGGCGTGGCGCGCCCTTTAGCCGCCGCGCGACCAGCGTTCCAGCATCTCCAGCGCGCGGTCGCGGCTCTTATCCAGTCGCTCTTGGGGGTGGGGGTAGGTCTTGCCCAGCTCCACGCCAGCCTGCTGCAACACGCGCTCTGAGGCTTCCCACGGCGCGTGGATGTACTCCGTCGGCAGGTTCGCCAGCTCAGGCACCCACTGGCGTACATACGCGCCATCGGGGTCGAACTTGCGCCCTTGTATCACAGGATTGAAGATCCGAAAGTAGGGTGCCGCGTCCGCGCCGCAACCCGATGTCCACTGCCAACCCAAGATGTTACTGGCAGGGTCGGCATCGACCAGCGTGTCCCAGAACCACGCCTCGCCCAGTCGCCAGTGGAGCAAGAGGTTCTTGGTGAGCCACGAGGCGACAATCATGCGCGTGCGGTTGTGCATCCAGCCGATACGCCAGAGTTGGCGCATGCCTGCATCGACCATCGGGATGCCTGTGCGCCCCTTAGTCCACGCTTTGTAAGCGGGCGTCTCCACCTCCGTCCAGGGGAAGGTCTCGAACTCGCGGCGCAGGGCGCGCTCTTGAGTGTAGGGATGGTGATACAGGATGTGATAGCCGAACTCGCGCCAGCCGACTTCGCGTAGGAAGTGTTCCACGCCTTTTGCCCACTTACCGCCGCTGTGGCGCAGGGTCGCATGCCAAATCTGGCGTGGGGTAATCTCGCCGTGGTGCAGGTGGGGCGAGAGGCGCGAGGTGGCGTCCAAGTCGGGGCGGTCGCGCAGGGTGTGGTAGCCCTCCACAGCGTTGCTCAGGAACCACTCCAGTCGCTGGCGCGCCGCCGCCTCACCCACCTGCCAAGTCTCACGGAACCCCGCCGCCCAGTCGATAGTGGGCAGCAGCTCCAGCGAATCCAGCGGCGCGGCAGCAGGCATGTGTTCAGGCGCGTGCAACACTTCAGGGGCAGGCAGCGGCTCAGGCACTTGCACGACCTGCAACATCCGCTTCCAAAACGGCGTGAACACCCCGTATGGCTGCCCCGCATCGGTGCGCACGGCGTCGGGATCATGCAGTAGGTAGCTGGGATACTCACGCACCTCGACGCCACGCGCGTGGAGAACCTTGCGGATCTGCTCATCGCGCGTCCAGAGCTGCGGTTCGTAGCGCGTGTTCCAGTAGAGCGCGTCCGCACCCACCTCGGTCAGTATCTGCTCCAGTACAGGCAGGCTCTGCTGTGCGCGGCGGATAACGAGCTTCAACCCCCGTTGCTGGAGCGACTGATCGAGCGAGTGCAGCGAGTGGTGCAGCCACCATCGTCGCGCTGCGCCGGGCGCACGGCTGCCCTGCTCTTCAGGCGCATAGATATAGACAGGCACGACCGCGCCCCGCCGAGCCGCCTCATACAACGCAGGGTTGTCCGATAAACGCAAATCGTTATGAAACCATACAACAGTCGTTTTCATAAGTTATCCTCACACAATCGGTATGAGATTGTACCTCAGTTACTCACTGAGCCGCTTCTGAAGCCTCTGGATGCCCAACGCCTTGCCTGTGGAGCGGTCCAAGTCGATAAGCACTGCACAGACCACCGCCGCGCCCTTCGCTACATCGCTTTTGGCGGGCATGCCCGTCAAAAAACGCTGGACGGACGGCTCGATTTCCATGCCGATTGACGAGTGCAGCGCGCCGCACATGCCCGCGTCGGTGAGGTATGCCGTACCTTTGGGCAAGATACGCTCATCGGCGGTCTGTACATGGGTGTGTGTGCCGACGACCGCGCTGGCGCGTCCGTCCACATAGTAGCCGAAGCAGGTCTTATCGGAGGTCGCCTCAACGTGAAAGTACACGAACACGAACCGCGACGGCAGCTGAGCGTGGATGTCATCGAACTTGCGCAAGGGGCAGTCGGCGTTGTCCATAAACA
>JARJMV020000236.1 GCA_029335935.2 bacterium | reverse complement strand
AGGGGGCGCGCAGAGTTTGTCTGCCCGAGCCGGAGGCGAGGAGCCACGATAGGAACTCACTCTCTCCTTTCGGTTCCCCCTACTGCGTAGGGGGAACCAAAGGGAGGCAGCGGCAGCCCCTCTGGACGATTCCATGCACACTCGCTTTACAGCTCCCCAATCAGCAGGGCGGGCAGGTTGTTCGCCTTGAGCTGCTCGCTGAGTTGGGGCGCGTTCTGAGTGAGGTAGGCGCGGATCTCGCCGTACACCGACTCGAACTCCGCCTTCACCTCGTTGAAGTAGGCGACCTGCGCGAGCGTGGGGCCCGTGTTGCTGTTCATCTGCCCGTATACCGCGTTCAGCCTACCGCGCAGCCGCGCGCTGCGCGCATACGCCAGCCCTGAGGTCGGGTTGTCCACCTTCGCCTTCATCTCGCCCATCTGCTTGAGATGCTCGCCAATCGCTTTGTCCACCTCGTCGGGCAGCTTCAGATTCTGCTGGCGAGCGGTCTGGCGCAGGTTGGTGAGTTGTGTCTCCACGCTGGTCAACACCTGCATCGCGCGGTTGAGCTGGCGAATCATGCCCAGCGTCTCCAGCGCGAACTGGTAGCCCGCCTTGACTTGGGGGAGGTACGGCTCCAGTGCAGGCTCCATGCGCACGGTGAGCTGCTGCTCCATCTCGAACTCGCCGACGATGAGCTTCACACGATAGGTTCCGGGCAGCACTTGGGGTCCGAGCGGTCCGCTGGTGGGGGGTGGTGGCGTGTCGTCGTCAGTCTCGATGGCTTCACCGCGCGTGCGCAGATCCCACCCCACGCGCTGCACGCCTGGCTCTTGGGGCACGCGCGTCAACTCGCGCAACAGGTTGCCCTGCGAATCGAGGATTTGGACGCGCACGCGCCCCTGCTTGGGCTTCTCCTTGAGGTAGAAGGTTATCATCGCGCCGTAGGGTGGGTTCGGCGCGGCGTAGGGGCGGTCGCCGCGTCCGTAGCGCGTCATACGGCTGGAGTAGCGCCACGCGGTCGGCGGCGTGAACAGATGCGCTGGTTTCTCCAGCACCTGCGGGCTGACCTCCTGCAGCGGCGTGATGTCGTCCAGCACATAGACGCTGCGCCCGTGCGTGCCCAGCACCAAGTCGTTCATTAGCGGATGCACTTGGATATCATGCACGGGCACAGGGGGTAGGGTGGGCATGCGCTGCCAGTTTTGCCCTGCGTCGAACGAGACGAACAGCCCACGCTCCGTGCCTGCGTAGAGCAGGTTCAGGTTGCGCGGGTCTTCCCGCACCACGAACACATACGCCTCGTCGGGCAAGCCGTTCGTGATGGGTTGCCAACTGTTGCCCCCGTCGGTCGTTTTGTAGAGATAGGGCTTGAAGTCGTTCAGCATGTGGCGGTCGAAGGCGACATAGGCGACCTCCGCCCCCGCACGCGATGGCTCCACATGCGACACGGGCGAGTTCGGGGGCAGGTTCGGCACATTCTGCGTGAGTTCGATCCAGCGCACGCCGTCGTCGGGGCTTTTCCAGAGGCGTCCGTCGTCCGTGCCCACCCACAGGAGCCCTTTTTGAACGGGCGACTCCGCAAGGCTGATAATCGTGCAGTGATACTCGGCGGTGGTGTTCTCCACCCACACGGGACCGCCTGCGTCTTTCTGCTTTTCGGGGTCGTTGGTGGTTAGGTCGGGGCTAATCACGCTCCAAGTGGTGCCGAAATCGGTGGACTTGAACACCACATTACCGCCGACATACACGGTATCGGCCTCATGGGGCGAGGGGATGATGGGCGTGTTCCAGTTGAAGCGGTACTTGAGTTCGCTGGCGGGTCCGCCGTCGGCGCGGCGCGCCTGCGGGCTGATGGTCTCCTGCACGCCCGTAGCGAGGTTCGTGCGCAGGATGTTGCCCCCTTGAGACTCACTCAGCACGAGGTTCGGGTCGCGCGGATGGATGACGCAGTAGAACCCATCGCCGAAGCTGACCATGCGCCAGTGTTCGTTGACGATACCGCCTTCCTTGTTGTTTGCCCAACCGATCCAGCTGCCGTTGTCTTGCAGGCCGCCCGCCACCTGATAGAACGGCGCTTCCCTGCTACAGTGAATCTGATAGAACTGCGCCAGTGGGAGGTTCGCAATCACATCCCATGTTTGCCCGCGGTCCATCGAGACAGCCAGCCCGCCGTCGTTGCCGTTCCAAAGGATATCGGGGTTGGTGGGGTCGATCCAGAGCGCGTGGTGGTCGACATGCACGGTGCTGGCAATCTGCTGGCTGGTGCGTCCGCCGTCGATGGACATGCGCAGCTGGGTCGCCAGGAAGTAGAGGCGGTTCTCATCGCGTGGGCACACGCGCAGGTCGGTGTAGTAGAAGCCGCGCGAGACGATATTGGTCTCGCTGGAGATACGCTGGAAGGTCTCGCCCCGATCGTTGGAGCGGAACAGCGTGCCGTCGTTCGACTCGGCAATCACATAGACCACATTCGGGTTGCTGGGCGCGACCTTGACGCCGATGCGCCCCATCAACTTGGGCAGTCCGCTGGTGATTTTGCGCCAGGTGCGCCCGCCGTCGGTGGATTTGAACACGCCGCCCAGCTCGCTCCCGCTGGTGTGTGTCCACGGCTTGCGTTCAAACCGCCACATGCCCGCGTACAAAATGTTCGGGTTCACAGGGTCGATATCCAAATCGGACGCGCCGTGATGCTCGTCGATAGACAGCACTTTCTGCCAAGTTTTCCCGCCGTCGGTGGTCATAAAGACGCCGCGTTCGGGGTTGGCTCCGAACGCCGAGCCGACCGCCGCGACCCACACGGTGTTCGAATCGCGTGGATGGACGATGATACGGCTAATCTGGCGCGTCTCGCGTAGTCCCAGATAGTGCCAAGTTTTCCCGCCATCGGTGGACTGATACACGCCGCAGCCGACCGAGATGCTGTTGCGCGTGTTCGCCTCGCCCGTGCCCACCCAGATGATGTCGGGGTTTTGGGGGTCTAACGCGATATCGCCGATGGTGGTTGTCTCCTGCTCATCGAAAAGCGGCGTCCAGCGGATGCCCCAGTTGGTGGTCTTCCACAGCCCGCCTGTGCCTGTGGCGACATAGACCGTGCTGGGGTTGCCTGGGATGCCCTCGATGTCGGTGATGCGCCCGCCCATGTTCGCAGGACCGATGTTGCGCGGGCGCAGGTTCTTGAACAGATCGACCGATACACTTAGCTCGTCGCTTATCGCAAACGCGCTAACGCAGAGGATAAACAGTAAGCCGAGAGATAGTATGCGCCGAAACATAGGAGGTTATTTCGCGCTGTAATCGGAGATTCCTACGAATTGGGCAGGAATCGACGCGGCGACTTCAAAGCTTAACAACATGACACGGCGTGAGTTTCTGAAACATGGGTTGACGGCGGGCATGGGCTTGCTCGTGCTGAAGGGCTGGGCGAAGGGTCGTGCGCCCAGCGAGAAGCTGAACATCGCGGCGATTGGCGTCGGCGGGCGCGGCTGGGACAACCTGCGCAACTTCACGAACGAGAACATCGTCGCACTCTGCGATGTGGATTTGAACCATCTCGGCAACGCCGCCAAAGTGTTCCCGAACGCGCGACTGTGGACGGACTATCGTCGGATGCTGGAGCTCCAGAAAGATATCGATGCGGTGGTGATTAGCACGCCCGACCACACGCACGCCCTGCCAATGATGATGGCGCTGCAGTTGGGCAAGCATGTCTATTGCGAGAAGCCGCTGGTACACACGCCGTGGGAGGCGCGACAGGTACGCGAGGCGGCGCGACGCGCTAAAGTCGCTACGCAGATGGGCAATCAGGCGCACTCCAGCGAACCGTTGCGCATCACGGTCGAAGTCATCCGCTCAGGCGTCATCGGCGCGGTGCGCGAGGTTCATGCATGGAGCGACCGCCCCATCTGGCCTCAAGGCATGGAGCGCCCCCAAGGGAGCAAGCCTGTACCCCCACACCTTTTTTGGGACTTCTGGCTGGGACCCGCACCCGAACGCCCCTATCACGACGGCTATCATCCGTTCGCATGGCGCGGCTGGTGGGATTTCGGCACGGGTGCGCTGGGCGACATGGGTTGCCATATCATCGATACTGCCTACTGGGCGCTGGATTTGGGCTTGCCCCTCAGCGTGGAGATGGAAGGTTCACCCCGAATGCCCGAAACGGGTCCGAAAGCGAGCCGCGCGATTTACGAGTTCCCCGCACGAGGCAATCAACCACCTGTGAAGCTCCACTGGTACGACGGCGGTCTGAAGCCCGACCCCGCTTTAGTGGGCGCACAGAGCCTTGCACCAAACGGCGTTATCTGCGTCGGCGAGAAAGGCGCACTCTACTTCATCCACGCACGCGAGTACCGCCTACACCCCAAAGAGCCGTTCGAAGGCTTCGAACTCAAGACGCGCACCCTCCCTACCTCGCCCGGACACCACGAAGAATGGATTTTGGCCTGTAAAACGGGCAGCCCCACCTACAGCAACTTCGAGTACGCGACGACGCTCACCGAAGCCGTGCTGTTGGGGAATGTGGCGTTTCGCGCAGGCGAAAAAATCTACTGGGACGCCGATGCCGGGCGCGTAACCAACACACGCAAGGCAGACGAGTATGTGCGCATGCCCTACCGCAAAGGCTGGGAATGGTAAACAAGCGCAAAACGCCTTGACGATAGCGTGTGCCATCGGGTATATTAAATGCTGGTGCGCCGACGTAGCTCAGCGGTAGAGCAACCGCCTTGTAAGTGGAAGGTCGGGGGTTCGAATCCCCCCGTCGGCTCCAGTAGTACCCCAACGCCTTTGAAAGCCAACTTGCGCACAACCTGTTGTGGAACCCCTCAAGGCATGCTATGGCACAAACCCACCACTTTACGGTTGTGGACACTTACACACCCCTTAGGGAAGCCTTCGAGTTATGGCTGGAGAGCCTACAAGCCCGTCAAGCCTCGCCTAAGACCATCCGAGGCTACCGAAGCGAAGTTGGCGCGTTTATTCGCTTCCTTGAAGCGCAAGGCATCACCTCTCTTGAAGAGGTGCAAGCCTTGCATATTCGCAAGTGGCTGATTCACAGGCAAGCGCAAGGCGTCAGCCCTGCACAACTCCACCACGATTGGAGAAAGCCACGCACTTTCTGGAGATGGGCACTGCGTGAGGAACTGGTGGCACACGACGCCTTCGCGAAAGCGGAAGCCCCCAAACTGCGCTATGCCGTCAAGCCCTGCCTGACGCCTGAGCAGGTGGACGCCCTGCTAAACGCCTGCGAGGGCAAACACTGGACGCGCTTGCGAGACAAAGCACTCCTACTCGTGCTATTGGACACAGGCGCGAGAGCCAGCGAGGTCCATAGCCTCACGGTAGAGAGCGCGAACCGCGAAACGGTATGGGTTCAGGGGAAAGGCGGTAAACAACGCCCGCTGTTTCTCAGCCCTGCAACCCGCCTCGCCCTGCGCAGGTACTTGAACTCCTGCCCGTTCAAGCCTGAACCGAACCAGCCTCTCTGGTGGGGTAAGCGAGGCGCACTCACCCTATGGGGCATGCTCGAAGTCATAGAGAAAATCGGCAAGCGAACAGGCATAAGCCCCTTAGGAGCGCATGTATTCAGGCGAACGCACGCCGTTTGGAGCTTGCGTTCAGGCTTAGACCTCGCTCGCCTGCAGAAAATGCTCGGACACTCCAGCGTGAGTGTATTGGTGAAGCACTACTTACCCCTGCTGGAATCGGACTTGCGAGAAGCCCATCGACAGTATAGCCCTGTGAATACCTTGCTCCACAACAGGAAACCGCGCGAGAGCAGGTAAACTATAGGTAGCCCTCCTACCCTGCCTTTGCACACCCTTCAGGCAGGGTGGAGGGCTTAGAAGGGTGTGAGGAGTATGAATGCACAGCAATACCTACTTCGCGAGTACCTTCGCCTGCTTTGGGCAGATTCAGGGTTCCAGCAGGATTGGCAATCAGTCAGGCGAGGGGAACTGGACTTCGCCTGCTTGGAGCAGAGATGGCGATTGCCACGAACCCTACGCAGGCTCCTGCTGGACGCCTCACGCGAAAGTGAGGAGCCTACCCTACAACGCCTCCAAGAGAAGATTCCTGCGCTGGAACTTTCAGGGTTCGCAATCATCACGCCTGAAGGCGTGATGGTGGAGCCTGAAACATCCGAAAAGCCTCTGCAGGGGCTACCCCAAGCAGAGCCAAGTGCAGAAACTCGCGAAGCCTACCTCGCGCGGGTGAAACTCCTGCTCCTGCAAGAGCGCAACTTTGCAAACCTGCTCCAGCAAGTAGAGGCACTGCCTGATGTGAAGCAGAGAGAAGCCTACCTGAACGCCTTGCGAGGGCAGGAACCCAAACTTCTACCCGAAGCGCAACAGCGATTCCCTGAACTCGCAGGGCACGAACTGGAACTGCAAGTGCTATTGCTTGCTATGCGCTACTATGAGGCTTGCCTGCAGGCGATTCGCCCGCGCCTGACGCCGAAAAGGTTCAGAAACCGTCAACTCAGTGAAGACTACCTGCAAGATGTAGCGCGAATGCTCTACCTGAGGCTTGTCAAACAGTTGCCTGATGTAGAGATTCAGATGGAGATTGCAAGGCGCGGCGAATGGCGCGACACACGAGTAATCATTCGCGAATGCAGTTATTGGCTCCGTGAGCTGGAGTTCCCCCCTGAAACCCTCAAGCGAAAGCGTGGACGCCCCAAAAAATCAGCTGATTCTTAGCCCCAAACTCTAAAGGTCATATTTTCACCTCATTCCCATCAGGAAAATCTCAGGCAGGTGAGAGTATGAGCTTGAGCTTGAAAGCATTATTGCCTGAGCCCGAGCTGCGAGAGGTACTGCGCAAGCGTGCCATGCGCAACTCTCGCAAGCCGTTATGGGAAGTTCGCGCCATCCTGCGTGAGGTATTGGGAGCCGAACTCGCTCCACAACCCGCTGAACAACAACCTGAACCGCGCCAAGAGGAGGTGGGAAAATGAGAAACCCCCGCCCCCCGCAAACGCGAGAAGCGAGGGCGCTAACGCTGGCTGGGATTATACCCTACCTGCACAACGCCAGGCGCCTCCGCGATGGCGAATGGATTGCCTCATGCCCCCTACCCAGTCATGGGCGCGGCAGGGGCGACCTGAACCCAAGCCTCTCCATCAGTGAATCGCCCGATGGCGAGCTTCTCGTTCACTGCCATGCGGGTTGCGATTCGCGCGAAATCCTGCGTGAACTGCGGCGCCTTGCAGGCTTGGACCGCCCGAACCCGCGCCGTTCGGAACGCCCTGCTTCGCGCGAAACCGTGACAGAGCCCGAACCGCGCGAGCAAGACCAGTTTGCGTTCGTAGGTTGCAGTCTAGAGCAACTCGCCCGCGACAAGATGTTAGACCCCGACTTGCTTCGACGCGAATGGCGTGTAGCGGATCGAACCTATGCGGGCGTTC
>JARJMV020000226.1 GCA_029335935.2 bacterium | reverse complement strand
GTGTGTGTGCTTGGACAAGAATGTCCAAGCCACAGTGTGTGTGTGCTTGGACAGGAAAGTCCAAGCCACAGTGTGTGTGTGCTTGGACAGGAAAGTCCAAGCTACAGTGTGTGTGCTTGGACAAGAATGTCCAAGCTACGGTTATTGAATTGCATTAATCAGTTTGAACATCGGCATCATAATCGAGATGGCGATGAAGCCCACCACCCCGCCAAGAAACACAATCAGCAGCGGCTCGATCATCGAGGTCAGTCCCTTGATGGTAGCGTCCACTTCCTGCTCGTAGAAGTCGGCAATCTTGACCATCATTTCCGAGAGACGCCCCGATTCCTCGC
This sequence comes from bacterium, assembly GCA_029335935.2. Lineage (GTDB taxonomy): Bacteria > Armatimonadota > Fimbriimonadia > Fimbriimonadales > GBS-DC > GBS-DC. The sequence continues at coordinate 8,384 of JARJMV020000226.1, read as the reverse complement.
CGATGTCCATCATGTGGACGACCATCGAGGGGAACAGCCCTGTGGCGGCGAAGGGCGCGCTCAGGGGCTGCCCCTCGCGAATGCTCTGGCGCGTGCCCTCAATCGCCTGCGCCAACACTTGGTTGCCTGAGGTCTGCCCCACGATCTCGAGGGTGCGCATCAGCGGCACGCCGCTGGAGATTAACACGCCGAGCGTGCGGGCGAACCGCGCGACCGCCAGCTTCAAAGCCAGCTCGCCGAAGATAGGGAAACGCAGCTTGAGCCAGTCGTATTGGTAGCGACCCTTGGGTTTGCGGATGTAGGCTTTGACGGCGAACACCACGCCCATCAGCGCGCCCGCAATCGCCCACCAGTAGGCAATCGCGAAATCGCTCGCGCTGAACAGCACCTTCGTCATCGTGGGCATCTCCACATTCATGCTGGCGAATATCTCTTTGAACTTCGGCAACACGAACAAGAAGATTGCCACCAGCACCAGAAACGAGAACACCAGCACCATCACGGGGTACATCATCGCCGATTTGATTTTCTGGCGCACTTCCAACTCTTTCTCCAAGAAGGTCGCGAGGCGGTCTAAAATCTGGTCGAGGATACCCGCGACTTCCGCCGCGCGGATCATGTTCACGAACAGGTCGGAGAACACCAGCGGGTGCTTCTCCATCGCTTCGTTGAGCGCCAAGCCCGACTTGACATCTTTGCGTGTGGCGTCGATGGCGTTCTTGAGCGCGGCGTCTTTGGTCTGCGTGTGGAGGATGTCCAGACAGCGCAGGATGGGGATGCCCGCGTCGATCATCGTAGCGAACTGACGGGTGAAGAGCACCAACGCCTGCAGTTTGGGCTTTTTGGACTGGCCCAGCCCGCTAAACAGTTTGGTCTTCTCACGCTGTTGTTCCACGCGCACGACATGCAGCCCCTGCTCGTGCAGTTTCGCCAGCACGAGCTGCTCGGTATCGGCTTCCATCGAGCCTTTGAGCGTGCGTCCCTTATTGTCGACGGCTTCATATCCGAACAACGGCATCGTATCGCCTCCTTATGCCGCTTTGAGCAGCTGTTGGAAGTTCTCGCGGTCCATCGCGCGGTTCACAGCCTCTTCGTAGGTGATGTAGCCGTTGCGGTGCAGGTCGGCTAACGCGCGATCCATCGTAATCATGCCCTGCCCCGCTTGGGTCTCCATAATCGAGTAGATCTGGTGGGTTTTGCCCTCGCGGATGAGGTTGCGGATGGCGGCGTTGGCGAGCATCACCTCGATGGCGGCGACGCGCCCACCACCCACCATCGGGATGAGCTGCTGCGCGAACACGGCTTCAATCGTGTTGGCAAGCAGCACGCGAATCTGCTCCTGCTGGTGAGGTGGGAACACATCGATGATTCGGTCGATGGTCTGCGGCGCGTTGCGCGTGTGGAGTGTGGCGAACACCAAGTGTCCCGTCTCGGCGAGGGTGAGCGCCGCTTGGATGGTCTCAAGGTCGCGCATCTCGCCAATCAGAATCACATCGGGGTCTTCACGCAGCACGGCGCGGAGCGCGTTATGGAAGCTCTCGGTGTCGGCATGCACCTCGCGCTGGTTCACCATTGCCCGCTTGTGCTGATGCACATACTCAATCGGGTCTTCAATCGTCATGATGTGGCACGGGCGCGTCTGGTTGATGAGGTCGATCATACACGCCAGCGAGGTAGACTTACCTGAGCCTGTGGGACCTGTGACCAGCACCAGTCCGCTGTGTTTTTTGACCACCTCGTAGATGACGCTGGGTAGGCGCAGCGAATCGATGGAGGGGATTCGCGAGGGGATGACGCGCATCGCCGCCGCCACCGCGCCCTTTTGCATATACACATTGAAGCGGAACCGCGCCACATCTTTCACGGTGTAGGCGAAGTCCAGTTCGTGGTGGCGTTCGAACTGCTCCAGCTGCTGGTCGTTGAGCGCCTCGTAGACTAGGCGTCGGGTGTCGTGCGCGGTGAGCGGCTGATAGGGCAAGGACATCAGGTGTCCGCTCAGGCGAATCGTGGGCGGCAGCCCCACTGTGAGATGCAAGTCCGAGCCGCCGCGCTCCACGCACTGCTGCAACAAGTCCTCGATGCTGGTATCCTCAATCGGTTGCGCATCGCCCGCGATGGAGAGCATGACATCCATCGCGGGGGATGCCTGCGACGGCTCGTCGTCCTGCGTTGATTCCAGCCCCACTATCTTACGCCAGTCAAAGTTCTGTTCCATCGTTCGCCCCCTCCAAAGGTTTCGAGCCGAAAGTATTTTGGGCAGGGGCAGGCAAAAACTTTACTGGCAAATTGAGGGGGGCTTAGCAGCTCTGCCCGAAGTTGAACAGCACCATCAGCAGGTCGGCGTCGTCCACGACGCCGTCGCGATTCACATCGGCTGGCGAGTTGCTCGCGCCGAACGCGAACAGCACGCTCAGGAGGTCGGCGTCGTCGATCACGCCATCTTGGTTCAGGTCGCCCGCGTTCAGCGAGAAGTTGAGTGTTGTGGCGTCGGCGAGCGTGGCGCTAGTTTGGGCGCAGAGCCACACGCCGTTCGGGGTGGAGACGCGCACGGTCGCCGCCCCGACGAGTTGCGTGTCAAAGGCGAAGCTGCCGTTGACGCCGAGGGTGGCGTTCACCGTCTCTTGCTGAGTGCCCACCTGCACAACGAAGCGCACAGGCGTCCCTTGCGGGTTCGACACGCCCTGCAACGCGACCTGCCCCTGCACACGCACGGGCTGCACGCTGAGCGTGTTCGTGCTGAACGACGCCGCGTAGGTACTGTCGCCGTCGAACTCCACGCGCAGGGTCTGGTTGCCCAACGGGAGGCTGAGCGGGAGGGTGTAGCTCAGAGTCGCTGTGCCCGCGCTGTTGGTGGTTGCAGTGCCGACAGTAGCGGCGTTGACCTTGAAGGTGAGCGTGCGCCCACTGAGCGGCGTGTTGTCCAGCGATTGGCGCAGTGTGGCTTGGAGCGCGACGGTCTGCCCGCGTCTGCCGCTGACAGCAGGAACTGTTAGCGTGGTCGTGCGGCGCACCTGCATCGCCCCTGCGAACAGGCGATCGTCCACGACAAAATCGCCTGTGTTGATGGTGTTGCTGCTGTTGCGGTCGAACCAGAGCGCGGTCAGCACATCGTAGGTTCCAGCGGCGGCGTCGCTGGGAATGAGGAAGAAGCGCGAGCGGTTGTTCGTGCCCTCCACGAGGCTCACTTTGAGGTCGCGCGCGGGGTCGGAAATCCAGCTGCTGCTGCCGAGCCGCATCGACGCGCCCAGCATCACTTGGAAGTCGTGGGTGGACTGAATGGTGTAGCCCAGTGTGGCTTGCACGCCTGTGCGCGCGGGGTTGGGGCTGACCGTGAGGTTCTGCAGGGCAGCGACGCCGCCCTGCACGAGCCGATAGCCGCCGGGGGTGTAGTAGTGGCTGAGGATTTGCTGCCAGTTCTTGGTTCCGTAGCCGTGCAAGGGCGCGCTGCTGCTGCACGCCTGACTGCTGGAGAGGCGTCGCCCCGTCGCCCAACGCGCGGACCCCCACTGACACAGCCCGCGCCCGTGCCCGAAACTGGCGAACCCCGTGCAGACGGGGTCGGCGATGCAGGGCCAGCTGCTGCCCGTGCCCGAGTAGCCGTCGCCGCAGCCGGAGTTGTTGTTCTCGGCAGAATATTCCGAGCGCGCGATGTTGCCCGCGCTGTTGAGCAATACATAGCGCGTGGTGGCGTCCACCGCCGCGTTGCCGTTGCTGGTCTGATTGCCCGTAAAGACTTGGCACGCGGTGGAGTCGCAGATGTCGTAGCTGCTGTTGATGGGTGTGTAGACGAACGACACGCCGTAGCTGCGCACGGCGACTGCGCCCGCCTTGAGCGACTCCATGCCTGCAGGCGGGTTCTCGCTGCCGAAGCGCACATTACCCCAGCAGGCGTACCATTCGCTTGTAATCACGCCTTTGCAGTAGGTATCGATGGTGTACACCTCCACGCCGCCAGGGCAGTTGGTGCGGGTGGTGCAGTTGCGTCCGACTTTGATATATTTGGGCAGCACAATCGGCGCGGGCGCGGCGGGGAAGAAATCGCCTTCGCTCCCCGACGGGGTTTCAGCGGTTTCGGAGGGTTTCTGGCAATCCTCGCAGGGCTGGGTGGGTGCGTCCTCGCGATGACGCGGCGAGCGCATATCACGGCTCTCCACGCCTGCGCCTGCCTGCATCGTCAGCCGATAAATCCAGTCGCCCTCGCTCCACAGCTGCACCTGCTCCAGCAACAGCGTGCGGTAGCCGAGCAGCTCCAGTTGCAGCGTCGCATAGGGTTGCGGTTTGCCCTGCAGGTCGTGGATGGGGAACTGCAGGTAGAACAGCCCGCGCGAATCGGTGTAGGCTTCGCCAGCGTGGTTCACAGGGCGCACGCGCACCTTCTCTAACGGCTGCCCTGTCTGCTCGTCCATCACGAAGCCGACCACAATCATCTGGTTCGGCTTGCGCTGCGCCCACAAGAACCGCCAGTCGGTCTCCTGCGGCGGCTCCAGCGGGTCTAAGTAGAACCGATGCGGGGGTGTATCGGCGTCGATTCGTAGCGTTATTGCGACGGGTTGGTAGCCCTCTGCAGCCGCGTAGAACACATAGTCCCCCTCGGGCAGTTGCGCCGTGAGGCGTCCGTCGGGCAACGCGCGGAATGCATAGGTCTGCCCTGTGTGTTGATGAGTCAGCGCGACCTCCGCGTGCAGCGCACGCCCAGAAACCGAGTCGTGGAACCGCATTTCGAGCCACGGCTGCGCCCACACGCCTTGGACAGCCCATACCGTCAAACTTAAAAGCACCCAACGCATCGTCAACATTCGCATATCGGTATTATAGCCCAACTGGGGGCGCAAGAGGTAGGAATTCGCGGCTTGCGCCCGAATCTATAAAGCGCTATGGCTTATCTTCCGCAAGCGGTCGAGCGCTCAGACCGCTACAAGGTCAAGGTCGACGAGTATGTGCAGTATCGTCGTGCGGGGTATCTGAAGGTGTCGGGGCTTGTGCCTGCGGCGGATGTGGAGCGTCTGCGGGCGTGGGCAATCGAGCGTTGGGAGGCGGCAAATCCGCCAGCGCAGGCAGACAAAGCCGTGATGACGCAAGCAGGCAAACATACCCGCGCCCATCAACTCCACTGGGTAGACCCGACGGCGGAGTGGGGCTTGCTCCACCCGCGCATCCTCGATGTGCTGGAGGCGATTATCGGACCCGATGTGTTGGCGTTGCAGACGATGCTGTTCCACAACCCACCTGGCACAGGCGGACAGGGCTGGCATCAGGATTCTTATTACATCACCACCTATCCCGACACGCTGATTGGCGCGTGGCTGGCGTTGGAGCCTGCCGATGAGGAGAACGGTTGCCTGTGGGTTGTGCCCGGCTCGCACTGTGAACCCATCTACCCGCCCGTGAACAACGCCTACGCACATGTGCACGCCGCGAACGCTTTCGAGGACTTGCACGAGATCGAGAACGCCAGCCACTTGGACGATTCCGTGAACACGCTGACTCAGGTGGTGCGCAAGTATCCGCCGCCAATCCCTGTGCCGATGGCGTCGGGCGATGTGTTGTTCTTTGACGGGCATCTGCTGCATCGCTCCTACCCGAACCGCACGACCGATCGGTGGCGCAGGTCGCTGGTGTGCCACTATTGCAACGCGCGTTCGTGGGTTCCGTGGAATCACGGCGCGTCCTACGAAGGCGACAGCGCGAACTACCTGCACATTTTGGCGCGTGGCAGCACGCACCTGCCGTTCGCTGCGCCGCGCTTTGGGACGCCAGTGGATTTGTATCAGCCCTCTGCCAACGGCGCGCCGCCGCCTCGCATGATGGGCGATGTGGACGGCAACATGGGCATGGGCTAAAAGTAGTCGATGGGCGTCAGGCACGGGCGGCGTTCGGGGAAGAGTGCATCGAGGGTGGGCAGCAGCGCGTCGGGCGCGTGGAGCAGGCGTCGGGCATGCATTTCGGGCGCACTGAGCGTGCCGTAGGTCAGCAACGCCAGCGCGGTGGGCGCGAGAGTCATCGTCGGCGCGCGCCGAATCGCCTCGCCCACTTGAAGGGTCTCGCCCACCGCGCCTACGCCTATCACAGCGTCGCGCGCCGTAATCGCACGGTCGCGCACGCGCAGGTTGAACGGCGCGAAAGCGTCGGGCGCAGGTGCGCCATCCAACAGGCTGTGGAGCAGCGTCGGCGCGTGCACAGGGCGCGCCATAAAGTTCGGCAGCACCTGCACCGTGTAAAAAGGCTCGCTCGGCTCGTCAGGCGGCGATTGCCACCCCAAAAGCCGCAGCGACGCCAGCTCGTCTAACGGCAACGACACCTCCACTTGCATCACCGACTCCTCGTTCGACGCGAGCCAGCCCCAAATCGCACGCCGCGCACGCTCGCTGCTCCACACCATCTCGCGCACGCGCAACACCCACCCAGATTCGAGAAAGTCGTAGAACAGATAGCCCTCCAGCGGCCCTGCCGCCTCGTACACCCACAGGTTCGGCAGGTTCCAGAACAGATAGTTCCAGCGTCGCGAGTCGCGCTGCAGACTGCCTGTGCGTTGCACGCCGTAGTGGGCGTGTAGGCGTATCACCGCGTCGCGGTCTTGGGGGGTCGCGCGTCGGAGGGGAGGCGCGGGGTAGCGCGGCAACTGCTTGGGGCTAAGCCGCGCCTGCGCCGTCGCGCCGACGGTCTCCCAGCCGAGCTTGCGATAGAACTCGTGATTGAACGCTTGCAACACGGCGAGCGGCGCGCGCTCCACATAAAGTCGTCGCAGGACGCGCCTAAGCAGCTCCGCCGCGAAGCCCCGACGCCGATATTCAGGCAGCGTCGCCACGCCTGCAATCCCCGAAACTTCCACGAACCGTTCCCCCACACGCATCGTGAGTGGGACCGCCGTGAGTATCGAGACCAGTACGGGTTGGTCGCCCTCGTGGAGCCATAGTCCCCAGCGCTGGTTCACCTCGTAGTAGGGGTCGTCGTAGAAGAAGCGTCGCGCCGAGCTGGCTTCCAGTTCGAACCCGCGACACAGCACGCGCAGGAACCACTCGGATTCGTCGGGCGTGACGCGCCGCGCCTCCGTTTCCGCTCGCCGCCAAAACATCGAATCACTCACGGATGGGTTCACCCTTGCGAGTCGCGCTTGCAACATAGTACCTGAGACGCGGGTTTCGGCGCGTCATTGGGCGAGCGCGTCGCGTATGGCGTCCAAAGCGCGTTGCACGCCGACGGTGGGCACAACGCCGCAGCCTGGCGCAGGGCGGATGCGCCAGCCGTCGCCCTCGCGCACAGTCTCAATCCAGAAATGCTGCGTCAGGTCGTCTTCCACCACCACTACGCGCGTCATCGCTATCTGGCGCACGGGGTCGTAGCGCGTCTCTTTGAACAACACGCGCGGCTCGTCGGGGCAATCGGCGGGCTGAAAGCGCGTCGGGTCGAACTGCTCTACACGATAGGTCTCCAAAGCCACATCCTCCTGAAGCGGCAGGGCGCAGTGGGCGATTTTGGTCAGAGTGAGCGCGTAGAAATGCGTTTGCCCCTGCGCGCGCCATTTTTGTTCGTATTTGGTGTTCACTTGGGGCGGCACGGTGCGCGCGACCGCCTGAAACCCTGTGTCGGTGAGGTTGCCCAGCACCCACTGGAAGTATGCCTCGTGGTCGGTCAGCAGGTAGAACTCGCCCCCGTCGCGCAGTCGGCTGTTGATGAGCTGCAGGTGCGCTGGCGTAAGCAGGCGATGCTTATGGTGCTGCTTTTTGGGCCACGGGCACGGGAAGAGCGTGTAGACGCGCGCGAGGCTCTCTGGGGCGACAGCGCGGTGAAGAATGGGTCGCACATCGCCGAGCAGCACCCGCACATTGGCAAGTTGCGCGGCGGCGACTTTGCGGAGCGCACGCTGCACGCCCTCCCACTCCAACTCGACGCCGACAAAGTTGCGCTCAGGGCGCTGCGCCGCTCGCCCCACCAAGTAGTCGCCGCTGCCGAAGCCGATTTCCAGCTCCACAGGCGCGTCGCGCCCGAACAGCGACGCCCAATCCAGCGGACGCGCCGACTCGCGCCACAGCACCAACGGCTTCAGTGAACGATAATGCGCACGCACAGGCTAAATTAAACCCTGCCTCTGCGCCAGCAACGCCGCTTCCGTGCGCGAGTTCACTTGCAACTTGAACAGGATACTGGAGATGTAGTTCTTCACGGTCTTCTCTGTGAGGAACAGTTGCGCGGCAATCTCTTTGTTGCGCTTGCCGGCGGAGAGCAGGCTCTGCACTTCGGTCTCGCGTGCGGTCATCTCGGGGAGCCAGTCGGGCGCGTCGGGCGCGGCAGTGCGCAGGCGTTGGAAGTCGTGGATTACTCGCGCGGCAATCGTCGGGTGGAGCAGCGAGTCGCCCCGCGCCGCCGCTGGGTTGCACTCTAACAGT
>JARJMV020000047.1 GCA_029335935.2 bacterium | reverse complement strand
AATGTCCAAGCTCCGAGCGTAGCGTCGGCGTCTCGCCGCCGAACTGCTTGGACAAGAATGTCCAAGCTACGAGCGTAGCGTCGGCGTCCCCGCCGACGAACTGCTTGGACAGGAATGTCCAAGCTTCTGTGCAAACACGCTTGGACAAGAATGTCCAAGCTACTGTGCAAACAAGCTTGGACAAGAATGTCCAAGCTGCTGTGTAAACACGCTTGGACAGGAATGTCCAAGCTACGAGGAGATCTATGAAACGGCTCAAGTTGTTTATAGGACTGTTAGGTTTGCTGATGGGTATGAGCGTTGGTCAGCAGGCGCAGCACGACGCTCCGCTCCAACGCGCTCGCGCCGCTGCGGACGCGCTGTTCACTCGCCTGCTGGAGCGGCTGAACACCGAGTACCAGCAGGGTGGTGCAGAGCGCGGCGTGCAGGTCTGCGCTCAGGTGGCGCAATCGCTCACGCGGCAAATCGGGCGCGAGCAGGGCGTACAGATTCGGCGCGTCTCGACTAAGAACCGCAATCCGCGCAATGCACCCGACGCTTGGGAACGCCAAGTGCTGCAGCGCTGGGAACGCGAACTCAAAGCGGGTAAAGAGATTGGCGAGGTCGCAGAGTGGCGCACGGAGCGCGGAAAGCGTGTGTACCGCTATATGCGCCCCATCAAAATCGCCACGCCCCTCTGCTTGGAGTGTCATGGCACGCAAATCAAGCCCGAAGTGCGCCGCCTCATTCGCGAACGCTACCCCAACGACAAAGCGACTGGCTATCAGCTGGGCGATTTGCGCGGCGCATTTTCCGTACAAATCTCGCAACCGAAGGAGGCTCAGTGATGATATTCCGACAGGTCTACGAGGACGGTCTGGCGCAGGCGTCCTACTTTTTCGGATGCCCTGCCGCGGGGGAAGCGATGGTGATTGACCCCCGACGCGACGTTGATGTCTACCTGAAACTGGCGCAAGAGACGGGATTACGCATCGTGGCGGTCGGCGAGACGCACATCCACGCCGATTTCTTGTCAGGCGCGCGCGAACTCGCCCACGCCACAGGCGCAACCCTCTACCTCTCCGATGAAGGCGACGAGAACTGGAAATATCGCGGGCTGGAAGGGTTCAAGTACCGCCTACTCAAAGACGGCGACGAGTGGTACATCGGCAACATCCGCGTGCGCGCGGTCCATACGCCCGGACACACGCCCGAACATATTACCTTCCTCATCTACGACGGCAAGGACACGCCCGACCCGATTATCGCCATCACAGGCGACTTCATGTTCGTGGGCGATTTGGGACGCTCCGACCTGCTGGAGGAGGCGGCGGGCATTCAAGGCACAGCCGAACCGGGCGCACGGAACCTCTATCGAAGCCTTGTGCGGTTCATCGAGCAGCCCGAGTATCTGCAGGTTTGGCCGGGTCATGGCGCAGGCTCGGCGTGCGGCAAGGCGCTCGGCGCGCTCCCTGCCACCACGCTCGGCTACGAACGCCGCCACGCCTGGTGGGCGCCAGCCATCGCAAACTACGATGAGAACCGCTTCGTCCAAGATTTATTAGCAGACCAGCCTGAAGCGCCGACCTATTTCGCCGTGATGAAGCGGCTCAACCGCGACGGGATGCCCATTTTGGGCAATTTGCCCCAGCCGCCCCTGCTCGCGCCTGAAGCGTTCCAAAAAGCGTTGGACGAGGGCGCCATCTTGGTGGACACACGCGATAAGTTCGCTTTCGCAGGCGGGCACATCAAGGGCGCCATCAACATCCCTGCAGGCATGATGTTCTCCACCTGGGCGGGATGGCTGTTGCCGTATGACAAGCCGCTCATCCTCCTTGCGCCCGAATCGCAGATCGAGACGCTTGTGCGTCAACTGGTGCGCGTCGGGCTGGACAATGTAATCGGTTATATCCCGTCGCTGGAGGGCTACGCGCCGAGCGAGCTGGAGACTGTGCTTCAAATCACTGCCGAACGCGCCCACGAACTCTGGAAGTCGGGTGAGGCGGTAATCCTCGATGTGCGCGGTCTCTCCGAGTATCGCGAGGGGCATATCCCGAACGCGCTCCACATCCACGCGGGGCGCGTGTTGCAACGCGCTGCCGAAATCCCAAGCGACCGCCCGGTGATTGTCCACTGCCTCGGTGGCGACCGCTCCAGCACCGCCATTAGCGCGCTGATGGCAAAGGGCTATCACAATCTGCACAACCTGACAGGTGGCATCCTCGCTTGGCAGGAGCGTGGCTATCCCACAGAATCAGCTTAGACCACCGCGCCGATTGTCCTCTACTCTCAACCCCCTTTCCCACTGCGTGGGAAAGGGGGGCTTTATGACGCATCATCACTCTCTCCCGTCGCCTGCTTCACGGGGGAAGGCTGCGGGCAAAAGTTCGCACGCCTGAGGGCACTAAGGTTTCCTCAACACGCAGTATAGATTGTTCACAAAGTAGTCGCCCACGAGAGGCAGATGGCGCAGCAGGCTAAACAGACGCACTACAGGGTGGCGGCTGCAGTTCGGTTGGAAAAATTCCACCTCGAAACCAGATTCGTAAATAATCCGCTTGTAGTCGCGGAACGCCAGCATGTTCACCCCCAAGTCGCGGTAGGATGTTAGCGGGCGTCCGAGCCGTTTGGCGGTGGCGTTTAGCACCCAGCGGTCGGGCAGCAAGATGTGCGCCCACGGTAGGTTGACGCCCATTAGCCGCTTGATGGCGTCGTGGTCGCCGAATGGGCTGTTCCAGAGTGGACCGATAGCCGCGTAGAGGCGTCCTCCCGATTGGAGCCGCTGTCGCATCTCTGCCAGCACAGTCGCCAAGTCCATCACATGCTCAAAAGTGTCCTTGCTAGTCATCAGGTGGAAGTCGGCTTCGTTGAGGTGGGCGATATCGATGCAGAGGAATTCGACGCGGTCGGCGAGTTCGGGGTAGTTTAGTTGCAGGTTGCGCTGGGCGAAATGGATGAGGCGTTCGTTGAGGTCGACGCCCACCACGCGCGCTGCGCCTGCCCGCGCCATATCGATGCAGAGGCTGCCGTGCCCACAGCCTAAATCCAGCACCTTTTTACCCTGCAGGTCGGGCTGACCGCCAAGGCGCGTCCAGAAGCGCGGGTTCTCCCACGCGCCGCGCCTGAAATACTCCACATCGCGCGGCTCCAGCTCCGCTACAGACGGTTTTTGATCCATTCGCTCAGCTCAGCTTGGCTCAAGACGGTCTGTTCATGGGTCTGCAGGTCTTTGATGGTCGCGGTCTGTTGCTGCAGTTCAGCGTCGCCGATGAGGATGGCGTACCGTGCGCCAGTGCGGTTGGCGAGGCGCATCTGCGCTTTGGGGCTGCGCGCTTCCAAGTCCAACTCGGCGGCAAGTTGCGCGGCGCGGAGCTGCTGCGCGAGTTTCAGAGCTACGGGGCGCGCCGCCTCGCCGAATGCGACCACATAGGCGTCGATGGGGCGCGGTTCTGGCAGGGGCGCCTGCATCGCCTGCAAGGTGAGCAGAGTGCGCTCCACGCCGATTCCGACGCCCAGCGCAGGCGTCGGGGGACCGCCTAGCTCCGCCACTAAGCCGTCGTAGCGTCCGCCGCCGCACAGCGCGTTCTGCGCGCCCAGCCCTTGCTCCGCAATTACCTCAAAAGTGGTGCGTGTGTAGTAGTCCAGCCCACGCACGAGTCGCACATCCCGCACATAGGTTACCTCCAGCGTCTTCAGCAGGTTTTGCAGGTTCTCAAAGTGCGTTCGGCAAGCGTCGCACAGGTAGGGGTCAATCGGCGGCGCGGAGTGGGTGATATCGGCGCACTCTTTGCAGTCCAGAATGCGCAGCGGATTGCGCTCCAGTCGGGCTTGGCAGTTTTTACAGAGTTGTGTATAGTTTTCGCGTCCAAAGTTGCGCACCGCCTCGCGATAGGCAGGTCGGCATTCGGGGCAGCCGATTGTGTTCAGGCGCAGCTCCAGCGTGTCGGGGGTCAGCCCCAGCGTAAGGAAGAAATCCATCACCATCGCCAGCAGTTCGGCGTCGGCGAGCGGGTGCGCCGCGCCGATAATCTCCGCGCCGAACTGGTGCGCCTGCCGATACCGCCCGCGCTGGGGACGCTCGCCCCTGAAGAAAGGCGTGATGTAATACAGCTTATGCACGCCACCCGCGCCGTACAGCCCATGCTCTAAGTAGGCGCGCACGACTGGGGCTGTACCCTCAGGTTTCATGGCGTATCGCTCCTCGCCGCGCTGGAACACATACATCTCTTTGGAAACGATGTCGCTGGTCTCGCCAACGCTGCGCTCGAACAACTCGGCGGTCTCCAAAATCGGCGTGCGTATCTCGCGATAGCCGTACCGCCGACAGTGTTCGCGCCAGCGCGACTCCACATACTGCCAGAGGTGGCTCTGCTCTGGCAACACATCATGCATCCCCTCTAACGCGCGATATTTGAGTTCCATCACTTACTGCACCGAGACATTGATTTGTTTGCCGAGATACTGTTGGATTTTCGGGTTCATATTGAGCGTGGAGAGCAGCGCCGCCATACCTCGCGCGATGTGCATCTCGCCTTCGTACACGACGATAAAGGTCGGCGTGGAGTTCACACCCAACTTGCTGCCCTCCTCGAAGTCGCGATAGACCCGCTTGAAGTGGATATCTTGATTGTCGACGGCGGCGCGCACTTTTTGGCTATCCAATCCCAACTGCTGAGCAATCTTCTCGATGCGCTTTGGCGTGAGTTCTTGTTGGCTTTCGAAGAGCGCAGCGTACATCTCCCAGAATTTGCCTTGTGTGCCTGCCTCTTCGGATGCGGACGCCGCCATCCACGCCATCGGATGGATTTGAATCAGCGGATAATGGCGGAAGACGAACATTGCTTTGTCGCCGAGCTGCGGCAATATCTGCCTCTCCAGCACTTCATACGCCTGCTTACAGGCTGGGCACTGGAAGTCGGAGAACTCTACTATCACGAGCGGGGCGTCTTGGTTGCCCTTGCGCCAGCCCTGCCCATCCAAGTAGAGCGTCGTGAGTTTCTCGTTGTCGGTATCGATTACCTGAGCGGTAGTTGCGCGGTTCCACTGCCAGCCGCCGTAGGCTAAGCCCGCCACCACCAGGGCGAGCGAGACCGCAACGGACTGTACGAGTTCGCGCGTTTGCATTCCTGTCAACGACGGCTCGCCGCGCAATCCTACGAGCGATAGGAGCCATACGAGGAAATTCGCCGACGCCGCGCCTAAACACCACCAGCAAGGCGTTCCCTTCGCATATAGGTTCAGCACAAAAAGTTGAACATAGGTGAAATATGCAAACGCCAGCACACCCAAAGTGCTGAGTCCTGTGAGCATAAGGCTGTATCGCCGCCACTGCTCTGGGTACTGCAGGCGCGAGAGAGCAAGCACAAGCAGCAGCCCGAAAAAGCCGAATCCGAACGCCGCGACAGGCACTCCCGCGATGCGCGAATACGGCGAGCGCGCCACCACATCACAGCCGCCGCCCGTGCAGGGCAACGCGAACTCCGCCGAGTGCGAAATCCACAGCAACGCCGAGATGACCATACCAACCGACGCAAACAGTACCAAGAGGCGATTCAGGACAATCGCGTTCATAAAGGCGAACCTCCAAGCAAAAGTATACCCCTCAGTGAGCGATACCGTTCCCCCTATAGGCGTAGCCCCAATCCCTACCGCCCACAAGGTACTCC
>JARJMV020000203.1 GCA_029335935.2 bacterium | reverse complement strand
GTGGTCGTGGAGGACTGTTTAAGCGTGCGGGAGCGGGAGTGTTTGCAGGCGGTGGCGGACTGTGGGGATGCCCGGTGCGCGGCGCAGCGGTTGGGAGTGAGCGTGCGCACGGTACATAACACGCTGGCAAGTGTGCGTGCGAGGTTGGGTGTGGGGACGACTTTGGAGGCGGTGGTGTGGGCGTTGCGTCGGGGTGTGGTGCGGTGAGGGGTGTTCGTGGCTTGGACTAAAGTCCGTTCGGCAATTCAGGTATAATCTTCCTAACTGTGAAAACCTGCACAAATCGGCAGATGGAGCAGCCTGTGTGGGCGCGTCAGGATTCCACACGCCGTCGCTATGTGCGCGAGATGTTCAGCCGTATCGCGCCGCGCTACGACCTGCTGAACTCTATTTTGAGTTTTCAGCTGCATCACTATTGGCGGCGGCGTGTGGTACAGTTGTTGCGCCTTGCGCCGAGCGCACATGTGTTAGACCTCTGCACGGGCACGGGTGACTTGGCGATAGAGATTGCGCGCCATTTGGGTCCGGCGGGCGAGGTAGTTGCGCTCGACTTCTGCGAGCCGATGCTTCGTCTGGGGCGGGAGAAAGCCTATCGTCGCGGGTTGAACCACACGGTGTGGCTTCATGCGGATGCGCTCCACCTACCGCTTGCGGAGGCGCAGTTCGACGCTGTGACGATGGCGTTCGGTTTGCGCAACCTTGTCGACAAGCGTGGTGCGTTGCGCGAAATCTACCGCGTGCTGAAACCTGGGGGCAAAGTTGCGATTCTGGAGCTTACGCGTCCCCAACGCCTGCCGATGCGCTGGCTGTATGATCTCTACGCGCTGCACATCCTGCCGCGTATCGGCAAGCGGCTCAGCCAAGCTGACGCTTACCTCTATCTGCCGATGTCGATTCAACACTATGAAGAACGAGCCACTATCGCCGAATATATGCAACAGGCGGGCTTCGCGAATGTGTGGTATCGCGACCTGACCTTCGGTGTGGTGTGCGTTCATACAGGAGTCAAGCCATGACTACTATGCAGATTCAGCAACAGACGCTGGCGGTTCCTGAGATGCTGGCGCCGATTCTGCCAGAGATGCAGGCGGTGGAGGCGTTTCTGGAAGCGCAGGCGGAGACGGCGATCCCGCAGTTCAGCGAACTTACGCGCCACCTGCTCTCGGCGGGGGGCAAACGCTTGCGTCCGGCGATGGTGATTCTGTGTGCCTACGCATCCGAGCCGTCGCGCTTCGGAACGCTCTACCGCAACGGATTGGCAGGGCGTGACCGACTCGCTATCGTCGCAGGCTGTATGGAGATGATCCATATGGCGACGCTAATCCACGATGATGTGATTGACCAGACCTTCACGCGACGCGGTAAGCCGACTGCGAACGCGCTCTACGGTAACCTCGCCACCGTGCTGTCGGGCGACTTCATCTTGGCGCGCGCAATGCGCTGCCTCGCGCTCGATGGCGACCTGCGCATCATCCAGAAAGTCGCCCAAATCACCACCGACATGAGCGAGGGCGAAGTGGCGGAGATTTTCCTGCGCCATCGGCTCGAAATCACCGAAGCGCAATATATGGACATCATCCGCCGCAAGACCGCAGAGTTTCTGGCAGGGTGCTGCCGTATCGGAGGGTATCTGGTCGACGCCGACGCAGCGGCTCTGGAGACGCTGGAGCAGTTCGGACGCGAGTTAGGCATCGCCTTCCAGATTATCGACGACCTGCTGGACTATGTGGGCGACCCGCGCGTCACGGGCAAGCCGAACGGCACCGATATCCGCGAGGGCTTCGCCACGCTCCCCCTGCTGCACTACTACCAAGCCGCCACACCCGAAGAGCGCGACCGACTGCACGCCGAGTTCGGAACCGACATCTGCGAGGAGCAGTTCCGCTACTGGAGAGAACAAATGCGGCTCACGGGCAGTCTAAAATACGCAGAGGCGGTCGCCGAACGGTATCGGCAAAGCGCACTGGAAGCGCTGAACCGATTGCCCGATACCCCTATCCGCCGCACTCTGGAGGAGGTCGCGCGATTCATCACGGAGCGCAAGTACTAAGCATGGGGCGCGTGGGCGTGGAACTGCCCGGACTCGCCAACCGTTTCGATACCTTCGTGTTCGATATGGATGGCGTCATCTACCGAGGCCGTCGCGCACTACCCCACGCAACCGAAGTGTTGAACTTGCTGCAAGAATCGGGACGGCAGGTGCTATTCCTTACCAACAACTCCGGGGCGACGCGCGAGCAGTACGCCGAACGGCTACGCGCGATGGGGGTGAATGCCCACCCGAAGCAGTTCATCACCTCCGCGTGGGCAACCGCTCTCTACCTCCAGCGCGCGCTCAACCCCAAAGCACGGCTGTTCGTGGTGGGCGAGTTGGGGCTGCGCGAAGAGCTTCTGCACGCAGGGTTCGAAATAGTGGAGCAGGTGGAGCCAGAGACCCCTGCGGCGGTGGTCGTGGGTATCGACCGCGCGTTCACCTATGAGCGATTGGCGCAAGCGCAGCACGCGATACTGAGCGGCGCGCGCTTCGTCGCCACTAACACCGACGGCTCCTACCCTGCCGAAGATCGCCTGCTGCCAGGCGCGGGGGCGATGGTCGCCGCTATCGCCGCCGCATCAGGCAAACAACCTACCGTGATTGGCAAGCCCAACCCCCAGATTTTGCAACCGTTCATCGAGCGCGGCGCCATTCACCCTGAGCGCACGCTGCTGATTGGCGACCGTTTAGACACCGACATCGCGCTGGCGAACGCGCTACATATCCCGTGCGCGCTGGTGCTGACGGGCGTCGCTACGCGCGCGGATGTTGCCACCGCCCCGCTGGAACAGCTCCCCCAGTGGGTGCTGAACCATCTCGGCGAACTGCTCGGCGACGCAGTAGAGAACCTACTCGTTCACGGGCTGTAATTAGCAGGCACGGCAGGAAGAGTCGGGAGCTTTGCCGAACTACACGGCCGATGCTCATATCCCGTTTGTTGCCTGCTTTGGTCGGCGCAGGACTGGTGCTGGGCGTGCTGAGCCTGCTCATTGTGGCGGCAGGTCAACCGCTGGGTGAGAGCTTTCGCATCATCCTGCAAGGCGCCACAGGCTATCCTCGCACAGAGGCGTTCGGTCCGATCGATGCCTGGGATGTAGTGCTGCACGACATGACCCTGTTGCTGCTGGCGGGGCTGTCGGTGGCGGTCGCACTGCAGGCAGGGCTGTTCAACATCGGCGCGGCCGGTCAGCTGCTCGTCGGCGCACTGGCAGCGGCGTGGACAGGCACGCTGACAAGTATCCCCAGTGCTGTGCACCTGCCGTTCGTGTTGCTTATAGGCGCGATGGCGGGCGCACTGTGGGCGTTCCTACCTGCCTGGCTCAAAGTGAAGCGTGGCGCACACGAAGTAATCTCCACCATCATGTGCAACTATATTGCGCTCTACCTGACACACTGGTTGGTGACCGACCGATGGAAAGATCCGAGCAGCAACGCGCCCCAGACGATGGCCATCCTCGACACCGCACGCCTGCCGATGCTACGCGAGGAGTTTTTGCAGGCGAGCTGGGGGCTGGGTATCGCGCTCGGCACGACGCTGGTCTTATGGCTCGTGCTGTACCACTCGGCATGGGGCTACGAACTACGGGCGACGGGCGCGAACCGCGACGCCGCCGACGCCGCTGGCGCACCCACCGCGCGCCGCATGACCGAGGCGATGCTACTCGCGGGCGCCCTGGCAGGACTTGCAGGGGCGATTGAGGTCTGCGGTGCGCAATACCGCTTCTTCGAAGGCTTCCCCAGCGACTACGGCTTCGACGGCATTGCTGTCGCGCTGCTGGCAGGCAACCATCCGATATTGGCACTGCTCTCGGCAGGGGTGATGAGTGCGCTGCGCAGCGGCACTTTCCAACTGCATGCCTTGACGGGCGCGCCTAAAGAGATTGCCATAGTGGTGCAAGCCGCGCTTATCTTATATGTGGCGGCAATCTATCTACGCAAGCGACGCATGGAGGGCTAAGATGGGCGAACTTTTCGACGCGCAGCTATTCAGCACGGCAGTTCGGCAGGCGACGCCGCTAATCTTAGCAGCGTTGGGCGGATTGATGAGCGAGCGGACGGGCGTGATTAACATCGGCTTGGAGGGGAAGATCCTGATGGGCGCGTTCGCTGCGGCGCTGGGCACCCTGCTGACAGGCTCACCGCTGGTCGGGCTCGCGTGCGCCATTCTGGTCGGCTTGACGCTCGCCCTGCTCCACGCCGTCGCCACTCAGGAGCTGCATACCGACCATATCGTCAGCGGGGTCGCGATCAATCTGCTCGCGCTGGGGCTAAGCACCTATCTGTTCCGACAGGTGATTGTGCCGCGCGAGGAGGCGGGTCAGACCTCCATGGTGGCGATGTTCGGCGCAGTTCGGCTGGGCGGACTGGAGAACCTCCCGATTCTGAACGCGCTGCTGAAAGACCAGAGCGGGCTAACTGTGTTCGCTTTGGTGTTGCCGTTCGCGCTGTGGCTGATGTTGCGGCACACGCGCTGGGGACTGCGTGGGCACGCTGTGGGCAACGATGCACTCAAGGCGCGCACGATGGGCGTCCCCGTGAAGCGCGTGCGATACTTAGGGGTGTTGGCGTCGGGTGTGTTCGCCAGCATAGCGGGCGCGTTTCTGGTGTTGGCGTCGACGGGTCAGTTCCGCGAGAACATGAGTGCAGGGCGCGGCTTCATCGCGCTCGCCGCGCTGATTTTCGGCAGGTGGCACCCGCTTGGAGCAGCCGCCGCTGCGCTCGGATTCGGCTTTTTTGAAGCGCTCCAGATGCGCCTGCAGGGTCAGCCCCTGTTCGGCGTGCAACTGCCCACCGACCTGCTGCTCATGCTGCCCTACTTGCTCACCATCGTCGCAATGATGGGGCTACTGGGCAAGATGAAACCGCCATCCGACTTGGGCAACTGATTACCAGCGCGTCGCCGACGAACCCGCCTCAATCAGATACCAACGACCGTCCACACGCTCAAAAGTGTAGGTGATGTAGACCACGCGGCGCACGCCCGTCGCCTCATCCAGGTACTGATGCTCCCCACGCACCACGAGTTGGTGTTCGCCCCGCATCGCCGTGCGCTCGAAGCGCAGCTGTTCGGTCTTCACCGCGCGAATGGCGTCGCGTGTCATCTCGATATAGTCTTGTGCAGGCAGCGAGTAGGCGTACTGTCCATCGAGATAGATGGCGATATAGCTGTTGGGGCGGATGTACCGTTCCAAGTAGGTGGGGTCGCGTAGCATCCACGCAGCGCGCAGGTCGCTCAGCAGTCGCTGCCGCTCGTCGGGCGGGCGACGCTCCAGATAGTAAGGCGTCTCCACATAGAACGGCACTTCCACCAGCACTGTGTGGGGGTGGAAACGCGGCGGCAAGTAGACCACGCGATAGACCACCACGAACGGCGGGCATGGGTCGTAATACCAATAGGGCGCGTATACCACGCGATACGGCTCGGGGTAGATGTAGTAGTACTGATAGCCGAATCGCAGGTTGCCCAAGCGATAGGTGACATAGAATCCGCTGTAGGTGTAGGCGGGGTCTATTGGATTCCACACATAGCGGTCGCGCCAGCGGTAGGCGTTCAAGCCTTCGGTTTGACGCACCAGCGCGGGGAGGTTGCCCTGCTCCAGCGGCACGGGTCGGTTCTGGATTTGCGCGGGCTGGGGCGGGGTCAACACGGGACGCGCCTCGAACGGCACAGGACGCCCTTCCAGCGGCACGCGCCGCCCCTCCAGCGGCACACGCCCCGAATCGCGTGCGGTTTGCGGGCTGTTGGAACCTGCCGAGCTGCTGCGCGGCTTCTTGCGGAACGGGTCCTCGTCCGAGCCACTTGACGGCGCGCTGCCCCCCTGATTCTCCGCAGGGCGCGGCTTGTTGCCCTTGTCGTCGCTGCTGCGTGTCGGGTGATCGTCGGACGGGCGCGACGGTGCGGGCTTATTACCGCCTCGCTTGCCCTCCGTCTTGCGCACCAAGTCGCCCAACCCGTCGTCGGCAAAGCCGAAAGTGAAGCTTAATACCCCAATCCACCATAGGTAGCGCATCGTTGCCTCCTGTTGCGAGTATACCCTACCGTTAGACGCATGTGGATGCTGAAGCGTTGCATGCCATCAGCCGCGCCTCCAGCAGCTCCAACGAGTCGGCAAGGCGCGGTCCGGGGCGGCTGAAGTAGGCGTTGCCGTCGAAAACGAACACCGCGCCGCGACGCACAGCGGGGAGGTCGCTCCAGCCAGGCATCTGCTCTAACAGGGGTAGGTCTTGCAGCGTGCGCTCCACGGTGAAGCCGCAGCAGGCAATCACTATCGCCTCAGGTTGCCACTCCAGCACCTCGTGCCAGTGTAGCCGACGCGAGGGTTGCCCTGCCTTGCCGTGCCCATCGACGCCGCCTGCCCACTGCACCAGTTCGGGCGTCCAGTGTCCGCAGGCAAAGGGCGGGTCAATCCACTCCAGAAAGGTAACGCGCTGGGGCGGGCGGTGGCGCGTACGCTGACGCACACGCTCAATACGCTCTTGGAACCGCTCGACGAGGGTACGACCACGCTCCGACACACCTGCAGCATCAGCAACCTGCTGGAAGGTGTCTATCACGCCCTGCAGCGTCGTCGGCTCCAAGTTCAACACGCGCGTTCGAGGGCTAAGCTGTGCCACCGCCTCCTGCACCGAGTTGAACGACACCGCACACACATCACACAACGCCTGCGTAATCAGCAAGTCGGGGGCTAACGCCTGCAGCAGTTCCAAGTTCAGCCCATACAAAGTGGCGTGCGTCATTAGCGTCTCGGAGACCATGCGGTCAATCTCATGACTGGGCAAATCGGGCGGAATGAGGCTGTGGGTGATGATAGGAACCGACTCGGCTTCGGGTGGGTAGTCGCATTCGTGGCTGCGGGCGACCAAGGACTCCCCCAAGCCGAGCGCGTACACAATCTCCGTCGCGCTGGGCAACAGCGACACAATCCGCATAACGCGATTATACCCCCTCTTGAATTCGCGAAGCCATCGGGTATAATAGGCGAGCGTTGCCGGGTCGTCTAACGGCAGGACGCCAGACTCTGGATCTGGTAGTGGTGGTTCGAATCCACCCCCGGCAGCCAATTTCTGCTCATCAGTGCCCACTGCAACGACCCCCATATGCTATACTTTATAGGCGATTATTGTAAGGAGGTTCAAACCGTTGGCAATCGAGATTATCCCACTGGGCGGTACAGGCGAAATCGGCAAGAATCTGAACTTAGTGCGTTGGAACGGCGGCGCCGTGCTTATCGACTGTGGCATCTCATTTCCAGGAGAAGACCTACCAGGCGTGGACTTGGTGATTCCTGACCCCGAATATCTGCTGAGCATCCGCGACGAGGTGCAGGGGATTTTGCTCACGCACGGGCATGAAGACCATGTGGGCGCGTTGCCGTATATTTTGCCGCGTCTGAACAATCCGCCGATCTATGGCACGCCGCTGACCCTCGCCCTGATCGAACACAA
>JARJMV020000004.1 GCA_029335935.2 bacterium | reverse complement strand
GTGCCTATCTCAAAAATCGCGCAGAGCATCGGCAGGAGCACAAGGGCAAACAGTTGCCCGGCATAGAGCGTGGATGCAGTGCTGATAGTGCGTTTGAGCCTGAACGAGAGCCAGACACCCAGCGAGGTCAGCAGCGCCCCCCAGCTGAAGAGCAGCGCCACACTCGATACGAATTGGTACAACTCGTGTGTGGGTTCTACAACAGTGGTGAACCTGCCCAGCAGGGGGCCGTCGAGCTTAATTTCGAGGTTGGCGGCGATGAATAGCATCGGTGTCAGCAGCAGGGTCAGGAGCGCCACCCGCGCCAGCGCCGCGCCCCATTTGCCCCAGAGGATTTCGCCTGCTGTCAGGCGCGTGAGCGCGAGCGACTCCCAAGTGCCTTTCTCGTACTCCAACGAGAAGGAGTGATACGCCATCAACGGCGCAGTTAGGCACATGACAAACAGCGACAGGTTCAGCGTGGTTTGCAACACCGCGTCGTAGGTGCGGAACATTTGGAACAGCGTGAGGTAGGATAGCCCGATCGCCACTGCTACTGCGCCATAGACGACAGGTTGCCGCTTCCAGCGGTTCACCGTAAAGCCGAACAGATGATAGTGTAGCAAGGGGTTCTCGCGTCGTTTGATCACAGCGCGCCCTCCAGCGGAAAGCTAATCAGGTAGGTGACTTGCGCGGAGCGCTGCGCGGCATCGCGCAGTTCGGGCGTCAACACCGGTTCCGACGCCTGCGCAATCAGATAGGCGACGCCGCCCGATTCACGCCCCGCAAGCAGAGCGGAGAGGGCAGCTTCCCAAGAGGGCGCGGGGGAGCCGTAAGTCCAGCCGCTGCCTGCATGCCAGTCGGGAAGCGGCTGTCTATCGAGCGGCGCGAGCGAGGTTGTGTCGATGGCAACGGTTTGGCGCGGGGTCAGGCTACCCATCGGATGCACGCCCCAAGGGGTGAGCAGGCGGACATCGGAGAGGGCATAGGGCAAGCGGTTGGTAAGTGTTCCGACAAGTCGGGTCTGCCTCCCGCGTTGCTCGATGCGGAGCGTGCCCTCCACTTGCCCCTGTAGTTGCACGATGCGCGTGTAGCGGAACCACTGAAAGCTCAGGTTGGTCACACGATAGCCTGCCATGCGCGTCGGCTCGCCATGCACTGTGCGCACGAGGACGCCTTGACGAGCGTTGAAGTCGTCGAAAGCGCCCGCCTCCACCGAGTCGCTCTGCTCGAACAGCAGGTCGTACACTCCCGCGCGTGGAAAGAAGAGCAGTGCGCTGTTAATCGCGTAGGCGTCGGAACTCCCTGCGTGCGCCACGATGAGCGTCTTCACTGCGCTGGAGAGCGACTTGCGGTACAGATCGCCCGCCAGCCACCACAGCAGCCCGACAAACGCCAGCGCAACCAGCGGTGTGACGACCCACGCCCAGTCCAACGCACGCAACCGTTTCAACACGAAGTAGTTCACGGGCACAACCAACAGAAAGTAGAGGCTAAGGATGACCACGATGAGCGTGACGCTGGGCGGCTGGATATCGAGCGGGTTGGACGATGTGTATCTGCTACCGACGGAGTAGCCACTCTGGTCTTGATAGACGATTCCTATCATGTATCCGGGCGCGAACGAGGCGACTTGGTCGAGCAGGCGTTGCCACAGTCGGGCGCGGGCGTCGTAATCGCGCAGGGGCGCATCCATCGGGTTGAACGCCAAGAACATGATGGCGCCCAGTCCGTAGGGGCGCCCAGCGACGAGGGGCACGCCATCTTGCTTCAGTAGCACGCGCCCCGCACGGGGCGTGGATTGCGTCAGCGTTGCCGCGCCTTGAGGCGGGCGGGCGCGTATCCAATCGCCCAGCGCGCGGAGTTGGCTGACCGTGTGTGTGCCCTGAGGTGCCACGGGGAGCCACTCGCGCAGCGTGGGGTCCTGCAGGTAGACGGCGCTCGCGCCCCCCGGCACGACCAGCACGCCCCCCAACATCACCCACCTGCGCAGCGCGTTCCACTGCTCTGCACGCAGACGCTCTGCGCCCGCGCCCAGAATAATCAGCTGCGCCCCGCTCAACGCAATCGGCTGCTCGGGCAACAGCTCGGGACGGCAGTAGGCGACTTTGTAAAAGCTCGGAGGGTTATCCCTACCGCGAAGGCTGACAGCGTTGGGAACGGCAAGCGTGCGCACTCTCTCCAGCACTGCCAACCCGCCGATTGCATCACCCACCAGCACGGCAAGTCGGTCGGTCTCTAAGATCTCGCGTATCGGTTGCCGCGCTTCTATATCGATTCCGCGTGCCGTGAAACGCACCGTCACTCGGTCGGCGTATCCTCCGACGGTGGGTGTGGCGATAATCACTTTACGCGAGCCTGCCGGCAGCTCCAGTGGGTACTGATACTCGCGTCGGAAGCCGAAGCCGCCCAGCGAGACGGTAAGCACGCCTTGATAGTTGCCAGATTTCGATTCGAGTTGCACGGCGAGCGGGAACACGCCGTACGCAGGAGTGCGGTCGCCCAGCAGCGGCTGCACGCGCAAATCCACCAGCGGCTGCCCCCACACGAGGAGCAACGCCCCCCAAAGCCCCAAGCCGAACACCCCACGCAGCATGGCGGCAATTTATTCCATCCGCGCGATAGGACTCCTGCTAAGTCGCGGCGGTCGGTTGACCATATCGGCTGTAGAGCCATGCGACACCGATGAGGGCAGCTCCTAGCCCTGCGAAGCTGAGGGCGCGATAGGGCATCTCGAGGAAGCCCAAATCGTACAGAAAGAGTTTGCATGTGGCGAGGGCGAGAGTGGTCAGTCCCATCAGGCGCAGGGCGCGGAGCGCGGCGCGCACGCCGCCGTAGAGTAGCCCTGCGCCCATCAGCGTCCACTCCAGCGATACGAGCAGGTGCGCCAGCGGCGCGCCGCGCTTGCCCTGCAGCTCAAAAGCGTAGAGCGTCTGCTCCGCGCTGAACCATGCGAACGCTATCACCAACCCGCCTGCGCCCAGCTGCGCCAGCGCCGCTCGCGGGAAGATGGCGTCCATCGGCGAGTTTGGCTGCGTGCGCAGGTGTCGGTTCAACTCGTACAGCGCCACACTCGCGCCTGCCATCCAGCCCAGCCACGCGACGCCATGTTCGTTGAGCAACGGCAGCGCGGTGCGTATCGGCTGCGAAATCACGCCCCACAGCGCAACCGATGCGCCGAACGCCATCAGCACGCCAAAACCGTAGATGATGCGCAACTTGTTACGCAACGCCGCCACAATCAGAGCCGCCGCGAACAGGCTATACAGAAACGCCTGAACCGACGGCTGGAACTGCACGGCAATCGTCGCCGCGAGACAGATGACGCCCAGCGTGGCGAAACTCAACGAAGCAGGCGCGTCCTGCCGATGATACATCCACCGGCTGACCAGTATATAGATTACGCTAAAACTTGCAAACAGCGCGCCTGGGTAGTCGCCCCACGCCTCGCGCGAGAGCGCGTAGCCCGCAGGTAGGTACACAATACTCGCCAGCACGAACTGCCCCAAGCTAAACTCGTGGATGGCGCGTCGGTGCAGCACGTCAGGTAGCAGATAGAAAACGCTGAATATCCCGTAGTAGAGCGTGATGAAGCCCAGCATGATGAGGCGATACTCTGCCTTGTAGTTGCCCAATGCCCAGCCGTACAGAAGTATCACTGTGGACGCGAGGCACACCGCCTGATGCGCTCGCCACTCGCGTGCGCTGGCGATACCGAGCATGCCCAAGTTCAGGGCGGTGAGGTAGCCGAAGAAGTTGAGAGGGCTACCCTTGCCACCGTCGTCGTTGAGCCAGATGGGCGCCGCGAACCCGCCCAGCGTCGCCACAATCGCCAGCGTCTGCGAGTTGCGCCACCACGCCAGCGCGACGCCCAGCGCGGTTGTCACCGCCATCGCCGAGAATGCACCCACGAATGGGAATAGCCGATACCGCTCCCAGCCTGCCCAAGTGGTGAGATAGAGCGTGGCTAAGCCTGCGCCCATCAAGCCATCCACGAACCAGCTTTCCGAACGACGCTGCGCCCCGCTGCCCAAGCCAATCAGCGCGAACCCGCTCAGATAGCCCAGCGCGAGGCGACCCTCGGGCGATAGGCGCGCCCACGCCCACCCCATAAAAAACGCCGCTGCAAGCAGGATCAGCGTAATCCCCGTGTAGAGGGCTACCTGACCCCCCAATAACCGCTCGAGCCGTTGCCAATTCTCGTCTTCAGCCGACCTGCTGATATGCGACGATTCGCCTGACGGTCGCAGGGCCGCCGACGGAGAGGACAGCTCGGTGGGCGTCTTCGGCGCGGCAGGGGACGACGGTTGAGATGCCTGCGCCGACTCCGCCGCCATACGCCGCTCCAACTCACGCACCCGATCAGCAAGCGCGTTCAACTGCAGCTTAATCTGTTCCAGTTCACGACGCGCCTGTTCCGACATCGTAACCACCTCCGAACTATACATACGCATCCTTTTGCACACTTCCTGTAGGACTTTAGTCCTAAATGTGAAGTATAATCCCGTTATGAGCCGAGAGTTGCCGAAGCGCGTGTACGGTAAGACGGGCGTGCAGATGCCGATACTGGCGTTGGGGGGCGCAGGCGTGCTGCAGGATATGAATCGCAAGCGC
This sequence comes from bacterium, assembly GCA_029335935.2. Taxonomy (GTDB): domain Bacteria; phylum Armatimonadota; class Fimbriimonadia; order Fimbriimonadales; family GBS-DC; genus GBS-DC. The sequence continues at coordinate 468 of JARJMV020000004.1, read as the reverse complement.
GAGGCGATCGAGATTATCCGCGAAGCGGTCAACGCGGGCATCTACTACTTGGACACTGCGCAGCAATACCGCGACAGCGAGCTGATATTTGGCGAGGCGATCGAGGGTATGCGCGACAGGGTCTGCCTCAGCACGAAGAGCGATACGCGCACCTACGACGGCGCGTGGCACGAGCTTGAAAGTAGCCTCAAACGCCTGCGCACCGACCGACTGGAGCAGTGGATTGTGCATCATGTCTCTTACCCGCGCGAGATTGAGCAGCTGTTCGCATCCGACGGCGCAATCAGAGCGTTCCAGCAAGCGAAAGAGCAAAAAATCGTGAGATATGTGGGTATTTCAGGGCACAACGACCCTGAGGTCCTGAGAGGCGCGATGGAGCGGTTCCCGTTCGACATGGTGCTGATACCGCTTAACCCGACCGAGCCACACCATCCGCGCGCGTTCACGCGCGAGTTTCTGGGCTACGCG
>JARJMV020000142.1 GCA_029335935.2 bacterium | reverse complement strand
GCCTGGGGAGACAGGCTTTTTAGCCGCGCCGTCGGCGCTGGATCGGTTGGCGGAATATGTGGTGCGGTTAGCGCGCGATGAGGAACTGCGTCGGCGTATGGGCGAGGCGGGCAGGCGGCGCGCCCTCGCTGAGTTCGATGTGCAAGTGATGGTGGAACGCTATGCCCAGATGTTTCGAGAAGTGGCTGGAGTGCGGGAGGCCGTGCTATGAAAAAACTGCGCGTAGCGGTATTACATAACTCCTATACGCATTTTGGCGGTGAGGATGTGGTATTTCAAGCTGAGTCTGAGCTGCTCCGCTCCTATGGGCACGAGGTACTTACCTACACAGTGTCTAATGATGCACTCAATCGCCTGTCAGGATGGCGCATGGCGCGTCAGGCTATCTGGAACCCAGATACCTACCGCAATCTACGACAGTGGTTTGCCGAACACAAACCTGATGTAGTACATTTTCACAACATTTTGTACATACTTTCACCTTCGTCCTATCAGGCAGCTTATGATTGCGGAGTGCCTGTGGTACAAACGCTTCACAACTATCGTCTGATTTGTCCTGGTGGGCAGCTGTTGCGCAACGGCAAGCCGTGTGAACTTTGCGTCGGCAAGTCGTTTCCAATTTGGGGCAGTGTGTACGGGTGCTATCGAGGCGACCGTCGGGCGACCTTGATACGGACGCTCATTGTGCTTAACCAGCGCAGAATGGGCGTATGGGGAAACGCTATCCAAATATTTCTCGCTCTCACCGAATTCTCACGGCAGAAGTTTATCGAGGGTGGGCTGCCTGCGCACAAGTTGGTGGTGAAGCCGAATTTCGTCCATCCCGATCCCGGCGAGGGCGAGCATACGGGGGGCTTTGCGCTGTTTGTCGGACGCCTCTCCCAAGAGAAAGGCATTGATGTCATGTTGCGTGCTTGGGAGCAAGCGCCGTCGCATATCCCCCTGCGCATTATCGGCGACGGTCCGCTGGCGGTGCAGGTACAGCAAGCGGCGGCGCGCCATCCGCATATTCAGTGGCTTGGCAAGCAGCCGCGCGAACAGGTAATCGAGCAGATGCGGGCGGCGCGCCTGCTAATCTTTCCATCTGTTTGCTATGAGACCATGGGCCTGAGCCTTGTGGAGGCGATGGCGACGGGGCTGCCTGTGGTCGCCTCAGCGCACGGCTCGATGGCGTCGATGCTGGCTCATGGGGAGACAGGGTTTCTGTTCGAACCAGGCAACGCCGATGCTTTGCGCGAGCAAGTCATGCGAGTTTGGGAGCAGCCTGCGCTGCTGGAACGGGTTGGTCGCGCAGCGCGGGCGGAGTATCTGAGCCGCTACACCGCCGAGCGCAACCACGAGATGCTCATGGAAATCTATCAGCGCGCGATTGAGGAGCGCAAGGAGGCTACTGCGTGCGTGTCTTAATCCAGCAGCCGCGCCTGCCGCACTACCGCGTGCCGCTGTTCAACCGTTTGGTGCAGATGCACGGGTGGGCAGTGACGCTCGCCTTCACGCCGCGCATAGGCGCAGGCGAGTCGGGACTGGAGGTCGAGAAAGCCTCACTGTTTGAGTGCGTGCACCTGCCGTTGCGTCAATTCACGCTGGGGGGAGTGAAGCTAAATTACCAGCGTGGATTGCTGTCGTTGCTGCGGGCGCGTCGGTGGGATGCCTTCTTTTGGGAGGGTACGCATGCAAACTTGTCGGGGTATCTCGCGGCGCGCCTCTGTCGGCGGCGGGGTATCCCCTCCATTTGCTGGACTAAAGGCTATTTCACCTCTGAGAACGCGGTGCGCCGCGGGATGAGCCGATTTATGACGCGCGCGGCGCACGCTTTCTTGCCTTATGGCGACAGTACGCACTCGTTTCTGGCAGCACACGGTGTGCGTCCAGAGCAGATTGCACGCGCTTACAACACGGTCGATGTGGAGGCGATTGCTGCGCAGGAGGAGACCCTGCGCCAGCGTGGGATGGCGATGTTGAAGGCGATAGGTTGGTCAGAGGCTCGCCCCCTCATCGCCTGCGTGGGACGGTTAGTGCCTCAAAAGCGCATGCAGGACGCGATTCTGGCACTCGCAACGATGACGCGCGGGGGGCTTGACGCCTATCTGCTAATTGTAGGAGATGGACCTGAGCGTGCATCGCTGGAGCGACTGGCTGAGGAACTGGGCGTTGAGCCGCGCGTGCATTTCACAGGGCGCGTGCCTGAAAATGATGATTCCGCAGCGCTGGCAGTTGCTGATGTGGCGGTGTTTCCCGGCGCGCACGGGCTGGCGATCAATCAGGCGATGGCGCTCGGCGCGCCTGTGGTCGCAGCGGATTTGCCCGGACCAGACGGCGAGATGGTGCGCCATGAAGAGACAGGATGGCGTTATCCGCTCGGCACTGCGGAGATGATGGTGGAGACCCTGCGCAGCGCCATAGAATGCCCACAGCGAAAGACTGTGACCGAGAACGCGCGGGCGGAAATTTTGCAGAAACGGAGTTTAACGCGCTACGCGCAGGCGTTTCATCAAGCAGTTCAGATTGCCCAGCGGGAGCGTGGCGCCGATTTGTAGACGATTGTGTAAAGGATTTTTACATGTTAAACGCCAAACTCCAGCCCCTTGAGATATTCACCCAGCTGTTTCGTCCACTGGCTCATAGAGACCCACAGCCTCCAGCGTGATGCGGGTGTTGGCGATTGCCCATTCCATCGGGATAGGCATCTCATCGCCCGATTTCACGGCGTCGACGAACGCTTGGAGCTCGTTTTTGTGCCCCTTGTCTTGCCCGGCGGTTTTGTGGACGCTCTTTTTGCCGCCTGCTATCAGCTCCAGTTCGCGGAAGTCGCGCATGATGGCGCTGCGCCCTGCGCCGTGCACTTCGAGGTACTCTTTGGGCACGCTGGGGTCGCCTGTGGTGAGGTAATACAGCGTGCCGATGGAGCCGTCTTCAAATTCGATCACCAGTTGGGCGGTGTCGGGTTCGTGGCTGCGCAGGTGAGCGGCACAGACGCGCTTGGGCAAGGCGTTGGCGAGGAACATCATCACATCGATGAAGTGGCAGCCTTCGCTGACGACGCGCGAGCCGCCCTCTGGCGTGCTTCGCATCCAGTGCCCTTGCTCCAGTGGTCCTGCGTTCACGCGATAGAGCATGCTCAGTGGCTCGGTGCGGTTTTTGAAGTGTTCGGCGATTTGGCGCACAAACGGCGAGAATCGGCGGTTGTAGCCCACCAGCACGCGCCCGTTCGTTTCTTGCCATACGCGCTCCACCTCTTTGAGCTGTTCGAAGGTAATCGCGAGCGGTTTCTCCAAGAAGGCGGGTTTGCCTGCTTGCATGGCGCGGATGGCGTAGGGGGCGTGGGTATCGTGGCGCGTGGCGATAAGCACGGCGTTGATGTCGGGGTTGCCGAAGATTTCGCTGGGGTCGCTGGCGGCGAACTGGAAGCCGAACTTGTCGGCGACGCCTTTGGCGGTGTAGCCGCGCGCGGTGCAAACGCCCACGAGTTCCACATCGCCAGTGCCCTGCAGGATGGGCAGCAGCGTGCCTGTGGCGAAGTTGCCTGCGCCGATGACACCCAGCTGCACTTTCGCCTGTTTGGGCGTGGCGGGTTTGCTGGCGGGCACGCGACGCGCCACCTGTGCCTGCTGAGGATACTCGATTAGCGCGCCAATCACTTTGCCCCCTTCCGGGCTGGCGAGCAGGTTATACGCCTCCGCCGCGCGCTCAATGGGAAATCGATGGGTAATCAGCGGCTGAACCCGCACTTTGCCGTCGGCAAGCAGGCGCAGGAACTCGCGCAGGTTCTCGCGCTCCGTCCAGCGCACATAGCCAATCGGGTAATCGATGCCCATCTCCTCGTACACAGGGTCATAGCGCCCAGGACCGTAG
>JARJMV020000133.1 GCA_029335935.2 bacterium | reverse complement strand
TACCCTGGACCCAACACGCTCCCACTTCCGCACCCGCACAGGGCCACGCGGCGCGAGCCGGCCATAACAGAGTAGCTGGCACATCAGCTCTTTGACATCCGGGTAGTTCGCCAGCCGGTGCTCCAGCTGCTCGATGAATTGTACTTTGTCGACCATCATCACAATTATACGGCCCCGTAGCACGGACAATCCTGTCCGTGCAAGAACGCTGGGACAGGAATGTCCCAGCCACGCTTGTAGCACGGACATCCCTGTCCGTTTTATTGACCTGCTTCCAACACTTTGAGTTGTGTGGTGAGCGTGAACAGCCTGCCGTCGAGGTCGAACACCAGTTCGGCGTAGGCAGTAGCGCGTCCACGATTGGGGCGTGGGAGGAAGCCTTGCCACCCGTCGCGCGTTCGCGTCATCGGCATGCTACCCCAGCGCGACTCGCGCAGGTCGTAATCGTTGGTGCTGGCGAACCACAGCCGCGCCTCACGCGCCGCAGGTCGGCTGCTCACGCGAATCTCCAAGCCTTGCGCTGTCTCGTTCAGCTTCCAGTCCATTTCGGGGAAACTGCGCCCGCGCGCCAGAAAGTGGATAAAAGCCCCCAGCGTCGCGAACACGCGCGTGCGGTCATCCAACCCGTGCCCGCTGTTGGGCGCGTAGAGAATCCATTTCGGCTGCGGTAAGCCGTCCCAGTAGAGGTTCAGCGCGTCTTGCGCCCAATAGCGGTCGTTCGGGCCGTTAATGATTAGCTTGGGCATCGGATCGCGGTCGCGATAGCTGTAGGGGTCTTCCAGTTCGATCAACCGTTGTCCGACAGGTGTGTTGAGCAGTTGCAGCATACCGCCTGCCACATAGTCGCCAATCTGCTCGCTGGGCTTGCCCTTGTAGAACTCCAGGTGGTGGGGCACTTGTTTGGGCAAATCCAACACATCTATGACCATCGGCGCGATGCCTGCCACGCGCGGGTCGCGGCTGGCGCCCACCAGCCACGCTGTCCAACCGCGCTTGGACGCGCCCGTCACCAGAAATCGCTCCACCACAGGCTTGCGCTCGGCTCTCAAGAACGCTTGCACGGCGTCCATACATTTCAGCACCGCTTTCGCCATCGGAAAGTGTAGGGGCCATGTAGTGTCGCCCGTCTCGATGAACTTCTGCCAGGTGTAGACAATCAGCGCGTCCTCATAGAGGTCATTATACAGGGGCTGTTTGGGGATGCCATAGAGTATCACGAACGGCGCGCGGGTATCGCGTGCGAGGTGGACGCCCATCGCCTCATCCTCGCGGTCGGGGCGTCCGCCCGTGTTATACAGTCCAGCGAAGCGCGGGAAGCGGGGATTGTCGGGATAGAACACCTGCACGAAGTGGTCCCACTCGATGCCCTGCCAAGTTTGGGAGACCATAAATAGCGTGTAGATGGTGACGCCGTCGAGTCGTTTCTCGTCCCGTTTCTCCCAGCGGTAGGCAGGTTCGGGGCGTTGGAAGTAGTCGTCCAAGGGCTTGTTCTGCGCGTGAGTTGCTGCCAGCAGTCCGAAACAAATCGCCCAGCTCAAGAAGCGTATGTGCCTCATAGGGGGCGGATTCGCGGCGTTTGCCCGATTTCCTGTCTATGTGCGTTCAGATTTGACGGAGATGGATGTTCTCTTCAGGCTCGGAGGGCGCGCGGTAAATCTCGTCGATGGCTTGCTCGTAGGCTCGGATTTGTTGGCGGAGGGGTTCCAGCAGTTGGTCGGCGCGTGGGGTGGCGTTGCGCGGGGCGGCGCTGAGTCGCACAGTCTCCATCAGCAGGTTCTCGATGCTGGCGGCGATGGTCGCGCTCTCGTTCTCCAGCGTCTGCAGGGTGCGCTCTAAGTTGCGGAAGCTGGCGAGTTCGCGGGCTTTTTGGCGATAGGCGCGCTGGAGCGTATTTTCGAGGTGCGCGTCTCGGTTGTGGTCGATGCGCCGCCCCAGCGCGTTCAGCTCGCGCTGGAGTTTCGCATGGTACGCCCTCCAAATCCATTCGGAGCGTCGGAGGTTGCCCAGTGCGCCCTCGCGCAGGGCGTCCATCGCCGCGCTGAGGTGGTCTACCCACGATAGCCCGTGCTTCGCTTGCTGCTCAATCTGAAGGCGCAGTTGAGTCGCTTTATGGCGCAGGTCGGCGTCTTTGGCGAGGATTTCGTCCAGTTCGGGGTACGCGCCCTTGACGCCTGTCATCCGTTGCAGGTTCGCGCGTATCTGCTGGGTCATCTGGCGCAGGCGCAGATGCTCTTCGCGGTAGTGGGGCAGCATCTTAGGCGCTCGCCGCGCCCACCAATAACCGCCAACGGCGCCGCTCAAGGTAGCTGCGCCCGTTATCGCCAGCGCGCCCAGCACCGACGCCCCAAACCCTGCGCCACCGCTCGTGAGCAGCCATGCAAACGAGGCAATCACGCCCAACCCCGCGCCGATTAACGCCCCCAAACCGACCCGTAGCATCGCCCAAAGTATACCCGCTCCGCCAAGTTCTGCCCCTCCTCACGCTGGGGGAAACGCGAGGAGGGGTGGGAGGTGAGTGGGAGGTGCAATAAGCCGTCAGTTGCTGTCCACGCGGTAGATGTCCAGCCGATCCGTCCCTACCGAGCTATGCATGATGAACAGATACTGCACCTGCGTGTCCGAGCCGAAGTTGAACAGCACGGTCAGCAAGTCGGCGTCATCCACCACACCATCACTGTTGACATCCACCGCAGCGTTGCTGGAGCCGAACTCGAACAGAATCGCCAACAGGTCCGCGTCGTCCACCACGCCGTCCAAGTTCACATCGCCCTTCGACGGGTCCGGTCCAAAGCCGCTGGTGAAGTTGAAGATATCGAAGGCGTAGGCGTTGGGCGTGTTGCCGCCGGGGAGGGGTTCGCTGCCCAAAATCTCGGTGTAGTTGCTCCAACTCGCGCCAGAACCTGTTGCGACGAACACCTTGTTAAGACGGTTATTCGCGTCGCCCGTGCGTCGGTTGTAAATCAGGAAGTCGCCGCCGCTCGTGCGCAGGTAGTGGATGTTAATCAGCGCTTGGAAAACGTTGTCCGTGTCGAAGTCGAAGATTCGGCAGGCGCGGTTGTTGGCGACGGTGTTGTCGGCGGTGCGCTGCGCGTAGAAGATACTGTTGTCCACGCGCAGGTAGGCGTCGCCCTCAGGCGAGAAGGTGATGTCGCGCATGCCAGTGGTTGTCTGTCCGCCTTGGCAGTCGCGCGAAGGGACGCTGAGAATGTTGGGGAGCGCAGTGCCTGCGCCGAAGTCGCGTCGGAAGATGAAACCGCGCCCACGCGCTAACACAGCTAAGGACGGGTTATTGCCCTGATAGCCGGGGTCAATCTCGATACACTCGGCGCGGGAGGAGTTGCTCAGGTCGCTGGGCAGCACGACGCCTGTGGTGTTCCAGTCGCTAATCTGCGTGCCCGTGTTGGCGTCGAACTTGCGAATGCCAGTGTTGTTTGTAGAGTTGCTGCTGTCGCCCAGCCCTGTGCCCAGATAGAGGAATCCGTCGCGGTACACAATATAGCTGGCGCGGCTCTGCCCAGCTTGGGTGAGCGTAATCAGCGGGGTGTATGTCCAGCTGTTCACATCGAGCGAGAGCAGATTGCCAATCTTCAACACGCCGACGCTCGCTGCCGTCGTGTTGGCAGTGGACATGCCCGCGATATACAGGTTGCTCCCGTCGAAGGCGACATCGGATGCCAGGTCGCCCTGCTGTCCGTCTGTGGGGAAATAGGAAGAAAGGTCAACGCTCTTGATATGCGTAAAGCTCACTTGCGCGGCTGCGCTCACCAGCGCGCTCAGCCCGATGATACCCAGTAAACCGTAGATTCGCTTCATCGCCATAAACCTCCTTTCGCAAGGTGAATCTATTATACCACAGGTTTGTGGGGTAATGTGGGGGCTGTAGTCAGCTCTTTGTCAGCGCATTTGTATCGCCAGCCAGTGTTTCAGGCTGTCGATGTCCGTGCCGACTTCGGGATATGGGGTGAGGATTGCCTTCACAGGGGCGTGCACGATACGCGCCACGCGCTTTTCAATCTGCCCTATGCTCAGTAGGCGCGGGCTAATCGCTTGCGCCAGCAGGAATCGGAACAGCAACCCCCAACCGATATGCATCGCAAGTCGCAACGGTTGCTTTCGGGCATGGTAGAGGGCTTCCAAGCGAGGCAGGTGCTGCAGAGCAATCGCGCGCCTCGCCCAAAACAGGTTGCCGCCCGTTAATTCGCCCTCGCGCAGACGAACAGTGGTGCGCTTGAGCTGTGGGAACCGCTCCCGACACAAGTCGGCAGGTACAACGGCGTAGGTTAGCGATGCGCCGCTGTGCAAACTCTCGTTCAGGAAGAACTGCACGCTCTCCGCCGTGAGGAAAGGTAAATCCACCGTCGCGAATAGTACCGATTCGGTAGCGCTACGCTCCAAGCCGAGCCGTACATTCTCCAGCAGGCTCGCACTTGGGGGAATAAGCGTGTAGCCTGCGCCTTCGGGCAAGTCGCCCACAATCAGCGTCGTTGTGATGGTTTCCACGCCGTGCAGCGCGCGCAGTACACGCTGATACATCGGTGCGTCGCCCACCACTACTTCCGCGCGGGAGCGTGCGCCTGTGCGCGACTGCCAATCCGCCTCTATCGCGCCGCCTGCCAAAACCACTGCTGTTGTCGCTTCCATCGCGTTCTCTTTTTGCGCGCCATGAATCCTACCCTGTCTCCGCACATCGCGTTCAAGCGCGCCGCCATTCTTGGCGTCGTGAGTGTAGCTTGGACATTCCTGTCCAAGCATTTTCGTCGGCGAGACGCCGACGCTACGCTCGTAGCTTGGACATTCCTGTCCAAGCAAGGCTCGTCGGCGAGGACGCCGAGGCTACGAATGGAGTGGCTGCACGGCTCGTCGGCGGGACGCCGACGCTACGATGAGCGCGCCCCCCTCTCCCACCGCGGGGGAGAGGGGTTGGGGGTGAGGATACCCTGCGCTTACTCCTGTCCGAGCGCTATCTGGAGGCGTCGTTGCGCACGGGTCTCCAGGTAGCCCTCGATCCAAGCGTAGAGCGTGGGCAGCACAATCAGCGTGAGCAGCGTGCTGGTAATCAGCCCGCCAATCACGACGGTGGCGAGGGGTCGCTGCACTTCCGCGCCCATGCCGTGCGAGGTCGCCATCGGCAGGAAGCCGAAGCTCGCCACCGCCGCCGTCATCAGCACGGGACGCATGCGCTGCCGCGCGCCCTCAATCACCGCCTCGCGACATGCCACCCCGCGCTGGCGCAGCTGGTTAATCGCGCTAATCATCACCAGCCCGTTCAGCACGGCGATACCGCCCAGCGCGATGAAGCCCACACCCGCCGACATCGAGAACGGCATCCCGCGCACCAGCAACGCCAAGATGCCTCCTGTGAGCGCGAAGGGAATCGCCGTGAACACCATCAGCGCATAGCGGATGTTGCCCAGCGCGAGAATGAGCAACATCAGTATCGCGCCAAAAGTGGCAGGCACGACGATACTCAGCCGTGCGCGTCCCGACACCAGATGCTCATATGCGCCGCCGTACTCAATCCAGTAGCCGACGGGGAGTTGGAGCTTCGCCAGTCGCTTGTGGGCGTCTTCTGCGACGGAGCCTAAGTCGCGCCCGCGCGCGTTCGCCAGTACCAGCACGCGTCGCTGCCCGTTCTCGCGGTTGATACGCACGGGTCCCTCCACCACCTCAATCTGCGCGAGCTGGCTGAGGGGCACGCGCACGCCTTCGGGCGTGGGGATAAGCAGTCTGCCAATCGCGTCGGGCGTGGCGCGATACTCTGGGCGCAGGCGCAACGCGACCTCAATCCGCTGGTTGCCCAGCACGACCGTCGTGGCGACCTTGCCCGCGAGCGCGGCTTCAATCGCGTCCATCACATCCTGCGCGTGGACGCCGTAGCGCGCCATCCGCTCGCGCGACAGGGCAATCTGCAGCTGGGGCAACCCCTCCGTTGTCTCCATCGAGACATCCGCCGCGCCCGGAATGCGTTTCAACTCCGCCTCCACCTGACGCCCAAGCCGATTGAGTTCCTCCATACTGGGCCCGAAAATCTTTACCGCCAAGTCTGCGCGCACGCCTTGCCCCTCAATCATCTCGTCCATGCGCATCTTAATCGGCTGCGTGAAGGTCACCGACAGTCCGGGCATCTTCGCGACCTCTTGGGAGACCAGCTCCACCAACGCCTCTTTGATACGGGCGCGTTTCCAGCGTTCGGGCGGATGGAGCTCCACCATGATGTCCACCTGATTGTTCAGCATGGGGTCGGTGGCGGCTTCGGGGCGTCCGATGCGTGTGAAGATGTGCGCAATCTCGTTCGGGAACTGCGTGCGCAGCCGACGCTCCAGCCTGCCCGAGAGCTGCACCACCTCCTCCAGCGAGGTGTCGGGCGGGTAGAAGCCTGAGATGGCGATGTTGCCCTCGTTCAGGTCGGGCACGAACACGCTACCCAGCCGTGTGAACAGGCTGAAACAGACGGCAACGAACACCAGCGCGACGCTCAGCGTGAACGCGCGCTGTTCTATGTGCCAACGCAGCGCACGCTCATACAGGCGCGCGAGCCGCTCCAGCAGGCGATTCTCGCGCTCCACCTGCGGCTTGAGGAACTGGGCGCACAGCGCAGGCACGACCGTCAGCGAGAGTAGCATCGCGCCCGCCAACGCGAAAATCACGGTCAGCCCCATCGGGCGGAACATCTTGCCCTCTACGCCCGCCAGCGTCAGTATCGGTACATACGCGCCGATGATGATGAACACGCCGAACAGCGCAGGGCGTATCACCTCCACCGTGCTATCGTGTACCAAGCGCTCCACCTCGTCGCGGGTGAGCGACACACCCGCCGCGTGAACGGCTTCCGAGAGGCGACGCACCGTGTTCTCCACGATAATCACCGCGCCGTCCACGATCAGCCCGAAGTCGATCGCCCCCAAACTCATCAAGTTCGCCGACACATCGAACACGCGCATTCCCAGCACGGCAATCATCATCGAGAGCGGGATCACGCTGCTGACAATCAGCCCTGCGCGCAGCTGTAGCAGGAACAGGAACAGCATCACAATCACCAGCAGCCCACCCTCGATGAGGTTGCGCAGCACAGTGTGTAGCGTGCCGTTGACCAACTTGGAGCGGTCTAAGTGTGCAATCAGTTTCGTGCCTGCGGGGAGCGATTTTTCGATAGCGAGCAGTTTGTCCTTCACACGCTGCACGACCACGCGCCCGTTCTCGCCGATGAGCAGCAGCGTCAGCACATAGACCTGCTCGCCCTCGCCGTTTTGGGTGAACGCGCCGTAGCGCACGGCGGGGGCTTCTTTGACCTGCGCCACCTGCTCTAAGGTGATGGGCGTTCCGTTGCGCGCGGCAATCACGATGCGCCGAATATCGTCCAGCGAGGTAATCTGCCCGACGCCGCGCACCATCGCCTGCTGACCCCCACGCAGGATATACGCGCCTCCAGCGTTCTGGTTGTTCGTCTCCAACGCCTCCATCACCTCGCGCAGGCTCAGCCCGTAAGACTCCAGCCGTTTGGGGTCAACTTCCACCAGATATTGGCGCGTCTCGCCGCCCCAGCGCGTCACCTCCGCCAGACCAGACACGGTCAGCAGTTGCGGGCGGACAACCCAGTCGGCTAAGGCGGTGCGCTCCATCAGGCTCAGGTTCGGGTTGCGCACCTCCACATGCGTCAGCTCGCCCAGCCCTGTGCTGACAGGTCCCATCTCCGCCCGAACGCCTGGCGGCAACTCGGCTTGTATCGCCTGCAACCGCTCGCTCACCAACTGACGCGCGAAGTAGAGGTCAACGGAGTCTTCGAACACGACCGTCACTTGCGACAGCCCGAACATCGAGGTGGAGCGTGTCTCCTTAAGGTAAGGTAGCCCAGCCAGCCCCAGCTCAATCGGGAAGGTGATTTGGCGTTCCACCTCTTGCGCTGCCAGTCCGGGCGCGAGCGCGTTGATAACGACTTGCTTGTTCGTGATGTCGGGCACGGCGTCGATGGGCAGCTGCGTCGCTTGGTACACCGCCGCGCCGACCAAAAACGCTGTCAACACCAGCACTATCGCGCGATTTTTGACAGAGAATCGGATGATATGTTCGAGCATTATTCCTCCCCTCCTCCAAGCAGCATCCCCGTAATGAGCGAGGCGTTCCGCACGACGACGCGCTCGCCTGCTTGCACGCCGCTGCGGATCACGGCTTGGTTATCGACGGTTTGCCCGAGTTGCACTTTGCGTAGGGCGAACTCGCCCTCGCGTCCCGTCGCGACAAACAGATAGGGTTCACCCTCGATACGCTGCACCGCCTCGACGGGCACAACCAGCACATCGCGCTCCAGCACAATCGGCATCTCGGCGCGGACGAACAGCCCCGGCTTGAGGCGCGGGTCTGGACGCGCCACCACACATCGCGCCCTCACCACGCGCTTGTTGGGGTCGGCTTCAGGCATAATCAGTTGGATAGTCGCCTCGAACACGGCATCGGGCACGGAATCGGCGTAGAAGCGCAGTGTCTGCCCCACGCGCACATAGGGTATATCGTCGGGGTAGAGGTCGAAGGTTGCCCACACGGCGTCCGTGTTGAGAATGCGGAAGAGGGGTTTATCGGGCGTGACGGTCTCGCCGACAGTGACCTCCAGCGCGGCGATGCGCCCGTCGAACGGCGCGGTGAGCACAAGTTTATGCCCGCCGTCGGGTTTGCCGCCCAGCAGGTGTAGCTCGTCAATCGCCGCTTCGAGGGCGAGTTGGGCTTGGCGATAGGCGGCTTCGGCGTCGGCGACCTCTTTGGTGGTTAGGTACTGCCCCTTGAACACCTGTTCGGCGCGTTCGGCTTGCTGCTGGGCGAGTTGGAGATTCTCGCGGGCGGTTTGGAGGCGGGCTTGGCTGGCTTGCTGGGCGGCGCGGGCGGAGTCGAGTTGCGCCTGCGCCGCGTGAACCTCCGCCTGAGCCGTCTCATACTGGGCGCGCAACGCTTCATACTCTTGTTGGGCAATCAGTTGGGCTTGGAGCAGCCGTTCGCCGCGCGTGAGTTGCGCTTGGGCTTGCTGGAGGGCGACCTGCGCCTTGCGAAGGTTGGTCTCGGCGGTCTG
>JARJMV020000057.1 GCA_029335935.2 bacterium | reverse complement strand
CGTGGGGACTGCGCTGAGGAGCGCGATTCGTGGCGTCGTGGATTGAGCGTTTCTGACCCCCTCCTGCAGTTTCTCCCTACTGCGTAGGGTGACCCTTAACGAGGGGGTCAAAAACCTACCTCGGCGCGTGTGTTGGCGAGGACGGTTACGACGCCAGGAATGGCGTCGCACAGAGCGCAACGCCGAATTGCTACGCCATCATCTTGCGCAGTACCATCGGCAGGATGCCGCCGTGGCGGTAATACTCCACCTCAATGGGCGTGTCCACACGGGCAACCACTTGGAAGGTGCGCTCGCTCCCGTCGGGCTTGACCGCGCGCACGGTCAGCGTCTTGCGCGGCGTGAGGCTCGCGATGCCCCCGATGTGGAACACCTCCTCGCCTGTGAGACCGAGCGTCTGCACATTCTCGCCGGGCATAAACTGCAGAGGTAGCACGCCCATGCCCACCAAGTTGCCGCGGTGGATGCGCTCGAAGCTCTCGGCGATGACGGCACGCACGCCCAGCAACGCCGTGCCTTTCGCCGCCCAGTCGCGCGAGCTGCCCGAACCGTACTCCTTGCCTGCCAGCACAATCAGGGGCGTGCCGCTGGCTTTGTAGCGTTGGCAAGCTTCATAGATGGTGGTGCGCTCGCCCGTATCCCAGTATATCGTGTAGCCGCCTTCCACGCCGGGCAACAATAGGTTCTTGATGCGGATGTTGGCGAAAGTGCCGCGGATCATCACCTCGTGGTTGCCGCGCCGCGAGCCATAAGTGTTGAAATCGCGCGGCTCTACCCCGTGCGCAATCAGATACTGCCCTGCAGGGCTGTCGACGGGGATGCTGCCAGCAGGCGAGATGTGGTCGGTCGTGACGCTGTCGCCGAAGATAGCCGCCACGCGCGCGCCGTGCAAATCCGTCAGCGCGGGCGGAACATCGGGCATATTATCGAAATAGGGCGGACGCTGGATGTAGGTGCTGTGAGGGTCCCACTCGTACACCTCCGATTCAGGCACGGGCAGCGCCTGCCAGTGCTCATCGCCGTCGAACACCTGCGCGTATCGGTGTTTGAACATCTCGGACTGCAGGGCGCGGGCGATGGTCTCGCGCACCTCCTGCGGGCTGGGCCAGAGGTCTTTGAGGAACACAGGTCCGCCGTTGGGGTCCCAGCCGAGCGGCTCGTGTAAGAGGTCGATATCGACTGTGCCTGCGATTGCGTAGGCGACGACGAGTGGTGGCGAGGCGAGGTAGTTCGCCTTCACTTGGGGGTTGATACGCGCTTCGAAGTTGCGGTTGCCCGACAGCACGGCGGCGACCACCAAATCGCCCGCTTTCACCGCTTCCGAAATCACGGGGGGCAGCGGACCGCTGTTGCCGATACAGGTGGTGCAGCCGTAGCCGACCACATGGAAGCGCAACGCCTCCAAGTAGGGTAGCAGCCCTGCGTTCGCGAGGTAGTCCGACACCACGCGACTGCCTGGGGCAAGGCTGGTCTTGACCCACGGCTTGACCTGTAGCCCGCGCTCGACGGCGCGTTTAGCGAGCAAGCCCGCCGCCACCATCACGGCAGGGTTGGAAGTGTTCGTGCAGGAGGTAATAGCGGCGATCACCACATCGCCATGCTTGAGGGTATGCTCCTCACCGTCCAGAAACACGGGCACGCCGATCTGTCCACGCTCGGTGGGGACCTCCTGCGCAGGCGATTCGCCCGACCACTCGCTCGTGTCGGGGCTGGGTGGTTGCAGACCGAACCCGCCCTCGCGCAGGGGTGTGTATAACGCCTTGCGGAAACTGGACTGCATCTCGCGCAAGGGCACGCGGTCGTGCGGGCGTTTGGGACCCGCAAGGCTCGGCTCCACGCTACTGAGGTCCAGCTCCAGCACATCGGAGTATTCAGGGTCGGGCGTTTCGTCGGTGCGGAACAGCGCGTTCTCTTTGCAGTAGGCTTCCACGAGGCGCATGAGGCTCTCGTGCCTGCCCGTGAAGCGTAGGTACTCCAGCGTGCGCTGGTCCACGGGGAAAAAGCCCATCGTCGCGCCGTACTCAGGCGCCATGTTGGCAATCGTGGCGCGGTCTTCCACCGTGAGGCTACTCAAGCCGGATCCGTAGAACTCCACGAACTTGTCCACCACGCCTTTTTTGCGGAGCATCTGCGTTACGGTCAGCACGAGGTCGGTGGCGGTGGCGCCTTCGGGCAGCTCGCCTACGAGTTTGAAGCCGACCACCTGTGGGATAAGCATATAGTAGGGCTGCCCCAGCATCACGGCCTCCGCCTCGATGCCGCCCACGCCCCAGCCGAGAATGCCGAGCGCGTTAATCATCGTCGTGTGGCTATCCGTGCCCACCAGCGAGTCGGGGAACGCCACCAGGTCGCCGTTCACTTGCTTTGTCTGCACCACCTTGCCGAGATACTCCAAGTTCACCTGATGCACGATGCCTGTGCCGGGCGGCACGACGCGGAACCCGTCGAAGGCGCGTTGCGCCCAGCGCAGCAGCATATAGCGCTCGCGGTTGCGCTCGAACTCTTTCTCCACATTCAGGAAGAAGGCGTACTGCGTGCCGAAGTAGTCCACCTGCACGGAGTGGTCGATTACCAAGTCGGCGGGCACGACGGGGTTGATGCGTTGGGGGTCTTTGCCGCGCGCCTGCATCGCGTCGCGCATCGCCACCAAGTCCACCACACAGGGCACGCCCGTAAAGTCCTGCAAGATGACGCGGGCGGGCATGAGCGGGATTTCGCGGGCTTCAGGCTGGGGTTGCCAGCTCGCCAGGGCGCGCAGCGTGGCTTCGGGGTTCTCCAACAGCGTCGCGCCGTCGGGCGACTCGGCAAGACGCAACATATTCTCCAACAGCACACGGATCGAAAACGGCAATCGGCTGATGTTGCCCAGTCCATGCCTCTCCGCAGCGGGCAAACTGTAATAGAAGTAGTTCTGTCCATCCACCTGCAGCGTGGTTCGCGTGGTCATAGGGTGTCTCCTCCGCTGTAGAAGTGTACCTGACCGCAGGGCGTCTCAGTGTCGGAAGTGCCTAATGCTGGTGAAGACCATCGCGATTCCGGTCTCGTTGGCGGCGGCGATGACTTCAGGGTCTTTTTTGGAGCCGCCGGGTTGCACAATCGCTCGGATACCTGCTTGGGCGGCGAGGTCGACGCTATCGGGGAAGGGGAAGAATGCGTCGGAGGCAAGCACTGCGCCGCGCGCGTGGTCGCCTGCTTGTTGCAGCGCGAGTCGTACTGAGCCGACACGGTTCATCTGCCCTGCACCCACCCCGTACACCACGCCGCCTTTGGCAACCACAATCGCGTTGGACTTGACATGTTTGACCACTTGCCACGCGAAGCGCAAGTCTACCCATTCCCTCTCGGAGGGTGTGCGTTCGGTGACGACTTGGAGCGCGTCGGGGTCCCAGTCCAGTGTGTCGCGTTCGGTGTAGAGGATGCTGCCCGTGAGGCTGCGCAGGGCGTAGCCGTGCATCTGCGCGGGCGGCGCGAGCGCGCCCGTGCGCAACAGGCGCACATTCTGCCCCCAGCCCTTGCGCTGTTGGAACACGGTGAGCGCGTCGGGGTCGAAATCGGGTGCAAGCACGACCTCAAAAAAAGTGCCTGGCGCGACTATCGCCTCGGCCGCTTCGCGATTGATAGGGCGATTGCAAGCCACGATCCCGCCGAACGCCGACACAGGGTCTGCCTCCAGTGCGCGCAGGAACGCCTCGGTGAGGCTTGCGCCGATAGCGACGCCGCACGGGTTAGTGTGCTTGATGATGGCGCACGCGGGCGGCTCGAACTCGCGCACCAGCTCCAGCGCGGCGTCAGCATCGAGCAGATTGTTGTAGGAGAGTTCCTTACCCCAGAGCGGCTCGGCGGTCGCGAGACTGCTTGGGGGCGCGCACGGTTCACGATAAAACGCCGCCCGCTGATGGGGGTTCTCGCCGTAGCGCAGGCGTTGCGCGAGGCGGAAGGTGAGCGTCAGCGTTTCGGGCAGGTCGCCCTCAGGGTCATAGCGGCGGAACCAGTGCGCAATCAGCGCATCGTAGTCCGCCACATGCGCGAACGCACGAGACGCCAATCGCGCGCGATCCGCGCGTGTCAGCCCGCCACTTCGCAAGCGCGCAAGTGTCCACTCGTAATCTGTAGGGCGCACCACCACCGTGACATGCTCGAAGTTTTTTGCGGCGGCGCGTATCAGTGTGGGGCCGCCGATGTCGATCTGCTCAATCTGCTCCGATTCCGATGCGCGCAACGCCGCCTCGAATGGGTAGAGGTTCACCACGACGAGTTCAATCGGGGCGAGGTTCAATCGCTGCAAGGTCTGCTGATGGTCGGGCAGGCTCAGGTTCGCCAGTATCGCGGCGTGGATGTGTGGGTGCAGCGTCTTCACGCGCCCGTCCAAGATTTCGGGGAAGCCTGTCCAATCGCCCACCTCTTGGACGGGCAGCCCCCACGCACGTAGGATGCGGGCGGTGCCACCTGTCGACAGGAACTGGAACCCCATCGCGCTCAGACCGCGCGCAAAAGGCTCCAGCCCCGATTTGTCGGAAACGCTCACCAGCGCAACTCGCGACGGCATAGGTGTAGGATACCCGATGTGCTATAATAACTTAGGGGACGAACGATGGTACAGACGCAGCAATCCGAAGCTGTGCATCAGTTCACGCCAGAAGAGGCGACGCAGATTCTGACCGACGCGGTGAACTTGTCGAGCAACTACCTCTCGCTGGCGCAGTTGGAAGCCATCGCCGACGAAGCAGGCGTTCCACGCGAGACGCTCTATCAGGCAATCCAGCGACACGCGCACCAAAAGGACGCGGCAAGCATCCGAGCGATACAGCAGCAGGAACGCCGCCGCAAGGCGAAAGCTCGCCTGAAAAAATGGCTTTGGGCGACCGCATTCGGCGCAGTGATAGCGCTTGCTTTCAAAATAGGATCCGAAAGCGGAAACAGTATAGCCAACCAAAGTGGTATAGCTGGCGAAAGGATAAGTTATCATCAAGTAGAGCTTGAGAAATTGGGCGGTTATTTGGAACAGTTCGCGATACAACGGCTTCAAGGGCATGGGGCGACCTATTATGTAATGCCCTACGCTTTCTCAATCGCGCACGGATTAGAAATGACCTCGCTCTGGCAGTTAGAGAAGCATGGTTCGGCGCGACTGCTATTCAAAACTCGCGGTCGCCTCGAACGGGCGTGCTTGTCGGAAGATGAGAAGTTTTTGGCGATGTGGGTCACGGACTCGAACGACGCGGGCGTGTGGGTAATGGACTTGAAATCGGGCGAGCGTCATCGGATATTGGGGGTTAGTTACTACGAAGGTTATAAACTGCTTGTGGAGGGCGATTATGTGCAAGCATACGGCGGCGAGATTGCTTGGGTCGATAAGCGAAAATTGCTATTCTCCACGACGCACGGACGATATATGTGTACCGTGAATGAGCGCGGAGCGCCGCTGACTTACTCGCCCTACGATACTAAGCCATAAACGGCGTTTTCAACGCGGCGCAGCTGCCGTTGGGCAGGGGTATTTGAGAGGCGTTTCGGTCAAGGTAGGGCGCGAGTGCGCCGCGCATCGCTTTGCACCATGGGTTTTGCGGGGCGTCGGTCAGCGCCACAATCAGGTAGTCGCGGGCGCGGGTGAGCGCGACATAGAGTTTACGCAGCGATTCGGCGTGTTCGCGTTGTTGGGCGTGGTGTTTGAGCAGGCGCAGCGGCAGTGGCTCGTAGGGCACGGCGCGGTCGGGGCGCAGCACCTGCAAGGCGACTATCCCCCGCTCGGCGTCGATTTCCAGCCCCACCCTGCGCGGGCGATTGGAGAACGCCGTGTCTGCCACAAACACCACAGGAAACTCCAGCCCCTTCGCCGCGTGGACGGTGTAGAACCGCACAACATTGGCGCTCTCCTCGTAGGTAGGGGCGTTGCCCTCGCGCTGTTCGAGGCGGCTGGTCAGCTCCAGTTGCTGGGCGAAGTCGCGCGGGTGCGTCGTGGGTTGCTCCATCGCCATACTCAGCAGTTTGCGCACATTCGCTGCCGATTGTCGGCCCCGCTCGCCTGCGCCGAGCAGTTTCGATTCGTAGCGGCTCGCTTCCAACGCGCGTGCGAGCAGGGTTGCGACACTCCATTCCCCCACACGGTCGCAGAGCGGTTCGAACCACTCGCGGAACGCGCGCAGGCGCGCGGCATCTTCGGGGTCCAACACATCGCTGATGGCGTCCCAGCAGAGGCGGATGGGCCTATCGACTTGCTCGGCAATTAGGGCGAGCGACGTAAGTGCGTCCATGCTCAGCCCTGCGAACGGGGAGCGCAACACGCTCAGCAGCGCGAGGTGGTCTTTCGGCTCGCACAGGGCGCGTAGCAGGTTCACCAAGTCGCGCACCTCGTAGCGCGCCCAGTAGCCGCGTCCGCCCCCCACCACATAGTGTGGCACTTCCGCCTCGCGAAACGCGCGTTCATACTGCTCAATCGCGGTGAACTGGTGGAACAGCACGGCAAAGTCGCCATATTGCGCCGCTCGCTCCGCGCCCGTTTCAGGGTCATGCACCACCAGTGGCTCGGTCTCCACCCAGCGTCGGATGGTTTGGGCAATCAGGTTCGCTTCGGCGGCGGGATTGCGTTCTCGGAGTCGCCAGACTTGCACGCGTGGCTCGCCGACGGCGACGGTAAGCGGGCGTGTCGGGCTGAGACGCGCCCACTGCGCGCCCCAAGCGTGTTCGAACACCAGCTCCACGAACGCCAGTACATCGGGGTGCGAGCGGAAGTTCTCTTGGAGACGCACGAACCGACCGCCCTGCTGCTGTGCGCGCGTTTGCCAACCCTCGAAGACGCGCGGATCGGCGTGCCGAAACCCGTAAATCGACTGCTGCATGTCGCCCACCACCATTAGGTTTCCGCCGTCGGAGAGGATATCGATAATCTGCGCTTGTAGCCCGTCGATATCCTGCGTCTCGTCGACCAGCGTGTATTGGAACATACGCTGATAGCGCTTGCGCACGGTTGCGGAGCGTCGCAACAGCTGCAGGGCGCGGATTTGCATATCGTCGAAGTCGAGGGCGTTCTGGCGCTGTTTGAGCGATTCGTAGTTGTGTAGGTACTCGATGGCGAGTTCAAGCACGGCGTTGCTGATGGCGTAGGCGCGCTGCTCCAGCGCGGGTTCTAAGTCGCCCATCAAACTCTGTTGTTGGAGTGGGTCGTTGATATCGGGAGGCAGCAGCGGCTCGCACGCCTGCAGCAGCGACGCCGCGTCGGGATAGCGTTGTCGCCACGCGCACAGGTCGTCTGCGGTCAGTCCCCGATGGCGCGCCGTGTTGACTAAGCGGTTCACCAAATCGTACAGTTCCTGCAGCGGGTCGCCGCGTGCGCTATCCAAGTTCAGATAGTCGGCGATCAGGTCGATGAGCGGGTCGGTTTCGAGGTTGCGCGGGGTTTGCAGCAGTCGCGCGAGCGCTTGATGGAACGCTTCCCGCTTGAGTTGGTTCGCGGCGGGGCTGGGCAGCACGCTCGGTTCAGGGGCGACGCCCGCCTCGAACGGGTTCTCTTGCAGCAGGCGTCGGCAGAGGGCGTGGACGGTGTGGATGTAGGCGTTCTCGATGCGCGTGCGCGCCTCGCGCAGTCCGCGCGCCTCCAACTTGCGGATGATGCGCGTCTTCATCTCGGCGGTCGCCGCACGGGTGAAGGTGATGGTGAGTATCCGTTCGGGGGCTACCCCTTGCACGGACACCAGATGCACGAACCGCTCGGTCAGCACGCCCGTCTTGCCAGAGCCTGC
>JARJMV020000072.1 GCA_029335935.2 bacterium | reverse complement strand
GGACAAGACTGTCCAAGCCAGAGTGGGGGTGCGCCCCACACGCCTCCCCTACGCCCCTGTGAGCGCGCGTGCTTCGCGCTCACTCACAGGGGAGAACTCCATCGATTACTTCACCAGCTCCATCTTCAGCGTGCCGTCGATTGGCGCAGGTGCACCCTCGACCATTAAGCCCTTGATGCGCGTTTCCATCTTCACCATCATCCCCGTTTTAGGGTCAACCCAGTTGAAGCCGTCCGCGCTATAGCTCTCGCCCTCTTTGCCGTTGACCGTGCGGGCAGTGACCTTGATTTTCAGTGCTTCCACCTCGCCGACCTTCTCCACACCCACGAGCTCATACTCGATTTTCAGCTCGCCAGCAGGGTTCTTGACGGTCTCGCTCCACTTGTCGCCCACCTTAATCGGCTTGTCGGGGAAGACCATCTGCGAGGCGTTCATTTGCGGCATCATACCGTCGCCGCCTTCCGCCTTCGCGACTGCGCCGTTCGGCTTGAAGGTCATCTTGGTTGCGGGGGGCGCGGGCTGGGGCATCTCTTGGTCGCCGAACTTGATCATCATTTCGCCCGACTGGCTTTCCATCTGCACATTGCCGTCAGTGTCTATTTTCAGCACTTTATTGGTGATAGTTGTCGTCGCCAGCACATTCATGCCGCCGAAATCGATCTCCATCGCCATGCGATATTTGAAAGTATCGCCCTCTTTGACATTCAGCTTGAGGGTGTACTCTTGCGAGGTAGCGACGCTCAGGCTCAGCAGAGCGCACACAGTCAGCAGCGTTGCTCGGATAGGTCGTTTCATGCGTTTTGCCTCCTATGCGCAATTGCGCAGAGCGATTATACCTCACCAGACGGTATAATTAGGGTGTTATGGCTATCCTAACGCGCGGTTCTGAGGCGCCCGACTTCAGTTTGGTCGACCAGCACGGCAACGTGGTTCATCTCAGCGATTATCGCGGGCGATGGGTGGCTCTATATTTCTATCCGAAAGACATGACTCCCGGCTGTACGCAGGAGGCGTGTTCGTTCCGCGATTTACACGCCGATTTCGAGCAGGAGGGCATCGTCGTGTTGGGCGTCAGTGCGGACGATGTGCCGAGCCACCGCACATTCGCCGATAAATACGAATTGCCGTTCCCTCTGTTAGCTGACACGGAGCATGTGGTGAGCGCAGCCTATGGCGCGTGGCGCAAGAAGCATATGTACGGCAAGGAGTTCTGGGGCGTCGATCGCATCACTTACCTCATCGACCCCAACGGCGTCGTGCATCATGTGTTCACGAAGGTGAAGCCTGCGACGCATGGCGACGAGGTGTTGAGCGCAATTCGGCAGGCGAAGCATGGATAACTCGGCATTAATCGAGGCTCAGGGGGCATCGCTGGTATACCATGATGGCGACCGCGAGGTGCGTGCGGTGGATGCCATCAGCCTGCAGGTGCGCCCGAGCGAGTTCGTGGGGATTGTGGGACCGTCGGGTTCGGGCAAAAGCTCGCTCTTGTACTTGCTGAGCGGGCTGAAGTTGCCCACGCGCGGTTCGGTGCGCTATCGCGGGCGGTGCTACACCGACGCCTCCGACGCCGAGCGGAGCGCGATGCGGCGCGAGCGGTTCGGCTTCGTGTTTCAGCAGCCGTACCTGTTGGGCTATCTGACCGTGTTGGAGAATGTGGTGGTGGGTGCGCCCGATGTGCGGCAGTATCGCGAGCGCGCCTTGTGGCTCTTGGAGCAGCTCGGACTGGGCGACAAGGTTCATCGATACCCCTCCGCGCTGTCGGGCGGCGAGCGTCAGCGCGCGTGCGTCGCGCGCGCCCTGCTGCTGGAACCCGAAGTCATCTTCGCCGACGAACCGACCGCCGCCTTAGACCAGCACACAGGACTGCATGTGTTAGACCTTCTCGAGCAGCATCGGGGCAACGGCGCGGTCGTGCTGGTCACCCACGATCCTCTGATGCTGCGCTACTGTGATACGGTCTACAAACTGCGTAATGGGCAAGTGGAAGCGGTGGAGCAGGCGCAGGGCAAGCCGATGGGGGGCGCCAACGCGCCCATGCCCACGCCATAACCCCTACCAGCACCCACCAGCCCAACAGCCAGGCGCCCGTAAAGTACGGCATGCCCGCCAGCCCCATCAATAGCACCGCGTTCCCCCGCAGCCAACGGTCGCGCAGCTTCACACCGCAGTAGGCACAGACAACGGCCAAGCCAGCAAAGAACAGCATTCTTTAGCCTCCCCACGAAGATTGTTCCATACCGAGCGATGTCGGCAACCAAGTCCGCCCCGTTTGCGTATTAACCACTGATGGATGTTACCGAACAGCGACACTGGGTGCTTTGGGACGGCGCGTGCGATTTTTGTGCTTGGTCGATGGCGCGGTTGCGTCGGCAGGACACGCACGGGCTGTTCCAGATTGTGCCGTATCAACTCGCGCCTGCGGAGTTATTGGAGCGCACGACGGCGGATGCGCTGGGGCGCGGCGTGCATGTGTTCGCGGCGGATGGGCGCGTGTTGCGCGGTGGGCGCGCCGTGTTGTTTATTGGCGAGCAGCTCGGCTACGGCTGGCTGACGCGCCCGCTGAGCCTGCCGCCGCTGGTGTGGGGCGTTGAAGCGGTATACTGGATCGTGGCAAGGTTGCGTGGGAAGTTGAGTCGATGGCTACGAATCAGCGAGACGGAATGCCCCCGATGAGCGAGCGTGCGTGGAAACCAGCGCTGAGCATGCGCTGGAAACACCTACTGTTTGTACACTGGCGCGTGCCGCCCCTCGCCCTGCGCCCGCTGATCCCTGAGCCGTTGCAGATCGATACTTATGACGGCGTGGCCTGGGTGGGGTTCGTGCCGTTTGTGATGGAGGCGGCGCGACCCGTGTGGCTACCGCCCGCGCCCAAGATTCTCGACTTTCCTGAAGCGAACATCCGTACCTATGTGCGTTACGGTACTCAGCGCGGGGTATGGTTCTTCAGTTTAGACGCAGCACATCGGTTGGGAGTGTGGGTGGCGCGTCGCTTCTGGAAGTTGCCCTACTATTATGCGCGCATGCGCTGGCGTTTTCTCGCGCCCGACGCCATCCACTACGAGACCGTCCGCGCCGACCGCAGTCGTGCGTTCGCGCGTGTGCAGTATCGATTCACTGGCACGCCGCGTGAAACCGAGCCAGGCAGCTTGGAGCATTTTTTGGTGGAGCGGTATACGCTGTTCACGGCACATCGGGGCGAGCTTTACTACGGCGAGGTGGCGCACTTGCCCTACGCGATCCAGCCTGCAACCGTGTTGGAGTTAGAGCAGACACTGACCGATGCTGCGGGCATCGCGCTACCGCCGCAGTCGCCGATAGCGTTCTATGCGCCCGGTTTCGGCGTGCTGGCGTCGGCGCTGCGCCCTGTGCACATCTCGAACGCACCAGGGCGCACAGGCTAATCAACAGCCCCCGCCGAAAGCGAACAGCACCGCCAGCAAGTCCGCATCATCCACGCGATTGTCGCCGTTCACATCTTCGGCGCGTGCGCCCGTCTCGCCGAACGCAAACAGCACCGCGAGCAGGTCGGCATCATCGGTGCAGCCGTCGCCGCTTATATCCCCGTTCACGGCGAGCAAACGCAGAGGCAAAACTGCCTCGCCGCCCGGTGTGCCGTCGCCCGTCGGCAGCTGGTTCAAATACTCCCCATCCAGCGCAAGCCCAGAGTTCGCTGCCGTCACGCTGGAGTCGACTCGCAGGGTGTAGGCGTCGGGCTTGAGCGGCTCAGCGAGCGTCAGGCGCACCCGACGCGCGTTTGCATCGTCGGTAAAGCCGAAGTTCACCGTGCCCCGTGTTGCGCCTGTGAGCTGCACCTGCGCGGCGTTGATATTGACAGGGGTCTGGAAGTAAAGGTCGATCTGGTTCACCGATTCGGAGACCATCCCTGGCGCTGGGTTCATCTCCACAATCACGGGAGGACCAGGGCGGTACGCCTCTTGGGTGCTGCTGCCCTTGAGAATCCACTCGTCGGGGTCAAACGCGAGGTTGGCGACCGTCCCCGCCACAGGGATTACATAATACTGCGTGCGTGTGCTATTCCAGACGCGCAGATCGTGGGATTGATTGCCTATCGTTGCGCGGACACCGATGGGCATCGTGTACACGCCGTAGTTGTTCGGCTGGGTCTGGCGTACCGACATCAGGAGGTACTCCTTGTTGTTGACGCGAGTGGTCGCCCAGCCCCAGGCGTAGCTGGGCGCGCCTGTTCCATA